>NZ_JBFTOJ010000054.1:0-23472 GCF_056397905.1 Stenotrophomonas sp. 05L414_2 | reverse complement strand
GGTGAAGCGGACATCGCCGCCGATGGATTCGCGTGCGGCCAGACGGCCGACGCCTTCGATGATTCCAGTAAACAAGTAACGTTCTCCGCGAAAAGTGAGCGAAAAACGCCGCAAGGCAAACAGGCGGGCGCAGGGCCGCAAAGGCCCTGTGGCACCGTCTTCTTTCATCCGGACTATGACCGTCGGCTCCGGCATTGGACCGGATCTGCTGACCCCCGACGGTAAGGCCGGGGCGCTCGCGGGCTCGTGCTTGCGCACCTACCGCCGGTGGGGAATTGCACCCCGCCCTGAAGACGTTTGTGTACCGGCGAACCGGCCCGCCAAGTGTAACAGCCCGGGCTGAACGGGGCCGAATGCCCCCGGGGGTCGGACCCCTTTCCGCAGGAAAGGGCTCTGCCCCCACCCGGGCGCGTCCAGGCCTGTGACGGCCGTCGCTCGCATTTCGTAAAACTTTCATTAAAATCGGCGGTCGGACGACATGAGGTCGCCACGGACTGCCGCACAGGTGGGCCGCCAATGGACTGAAATTCACAGGAATTCCCATGCGCAAGATCCTGATCGTGGCCGCCCTGCTGGCCGCTGCCCCGTTCTCGGCCTCCGCCGACGCCCTGAGCTATACCTACGTCGAAGGCGGCTGGACCCAGGTCAAGACCGACGACGACGTGTTCAACGACCCGAAGGTTGATGGTGGTTACGTGCGCGGTTCGATCGCGCTGGCCGAGCAGGTGCACGTGTTCGGCGGCTGGAACTACGGCAGCAAGTCGTACGACTACGACTACGGCTCGATGAAGCTCAAGCTGAACCAGCCGGAGCTGGGCATCGGTTACCACATGCCTTTCAGCGACCGCGTCGACTACACCGCCGACATCGCCTGGGTCCGCCAGCAGGCTGAAATCACCGTCAAGGACGTGGACTACGGCCGCTTCAGCGTGAAGGACCACACCAACCTGGTGCGCGCCACCATGGGCCTGCGTGGCAAGCCTTCGCGCATGACCGAAGCCTGGATCAAGGCCGGTTACATGGACGGCGGCAATGAATTCAAGGGCACCTGGGTCGGCACCGTCGGCGGCCAGATCAACTTCACCCGGACCTGGGGCCTGGTGGGCGAGATCTCCGGCTACCGCGACGTCACCCAGTACTCGGCCGGCGTGCGCGCCAGCTTCTGATTGCCCGATCCTCGTCGTGCGATCGAACGGGCTCCGCAAGGGGCCCGTTTTTTGTTGGCCGTCGCGCGCAATACGCTTGGCTGCGGCACGCCATCGAATGCAATGACAATTGCGCTAGGCTTGCCGCCCTCTGGAACAGGAACACCGTCATGAAGACCCCGATCCGCGGCCTGCTGGCCACCGCACTGCTGTGCGCCCCGATGTTCGCCGCGGCCGCCCCGGCGCAGCTGACCCCCGAACAGACCTTCGATCTGTACGCACGCGCATTGCTGGAAGACGATGCCGCCGCCACGCGCACGCTCAACGATGCATTGAAGCCGGCCTTCGACGGCCAGGATTCGGTAACGCCGGTGCCGGGCATGATGGCCCAGGCCCTGGCCGAGCCGTGGCAGACGGTGCTGGCCGTGGCCGGAGTGAAGGGTGATCCCGCAGCGGCGGAAGCGATGTACGCCAAGGCGCTGAAGGCCTCGCAGTGCCGTGCCACGCGCAGCACGGTGGAAGACAACGAATTCGTGGACGACCAGAAGATCGCCAAGGTCGATTTCAGCTGCCAGCTGGCCGACCTGGGCAGCGTGCAGCCGTTGTTCCTGGCCAGCCTGACGGGTGAGGACAAGGCTCCGCGCGCGCGCTTCACCGAGGCCTATACCCAGGCCCTGCAGAGTGGCCCGCGCAAGGCCGTGACCGGCACCCTCACCCTGTACACCGCCAAGGACAAGGGCTACTGGTACAGCAGCAACTTCGATGATCTGGTGGGCCCGGTGCTGGATGCGCTGGCGCCGTTCGATGGCTGGATGCAGGACGTTGAAGCAGCCAAGGCACCGAAGGTGACCGGCGTGCCGGCCTGCGATCTGCTGCTGCAGCAGCACCGCAGCTGCGTGGCGAAGATCGCACCGGACCAGATCAGCGGTGTGGATGCGATGACCGAAGAGTTGAAGGCCAAGACGCAGGTGATGTCGGCCGAGGAAATGACGCAGGAGTGCAAGGCACTGCGTCCGATGGCCGAGATGATGTGGACCGACGAATGCGCCTGAGAGGGTCATGTTGAAGACATGGGGGCTGGCAGCGCTGCTGCTGGCCTTCAGTAGTGCGCGGGCAGGTTCTGCGGCATTGCCGGACGCGCAGATATTCGACCTGTTTGCGCAGGTGATCGTGCACGGCGATGCGCCTGCACAGCGTGCGTTGGCGCAGTACATGCAAGGCGACAAGGGTGTGGCCATCGCTGCGGCCCTGGCCGGTGTGAGCCACCTGGACGACGCACCGGAAATGGCCGATTGGCCGCAGGCGGCGGCCGCGCTGCGTGCGCGGCAGGCCTCGGTACGATGCACGACCGACAGCGTGCAGTACCCGCACGGGCCTGACGGTGACAGTGCCTTGGTGGACTACCGTTGCACCCTGCCGGATCTGATGGCGCTGCTGCCCGTGTATCGGCAACACCCGGTGCCGTTCAATGGCCCGCACCCGCCACAGATGGCGCCGGCACTGGCGGCGGCGTACACGCAGCTGCTCGCCGATGCGCCGGATCGGGAGCGGAATGTCACGCTGGCCTTCGAACGCGATCGCGGCGGTCGCTGGCGGGCAGACCCCTCGCCGCTGATGGGGACACTGGCCGATGCCTTCCTGCCGTTCTTCGAGTGGAACGAGCACCCGCCCGGCGAGGATCGTTGAACTGACGAAGGGGACGGAGAGGATTATGTCGTTTGTGGCAAAAAAGAACTTAATTCCCTCCGCCCCCTTTTTCATGGCCGCAGCAGCAGGCGCAGGTCGTCGCCCACTTGGCCGCGCCCGATCACCGCGATGATGTGGAGCGACCCGTGCGTACACACTTGCAATACCGGACGGCGCCCAGCGATTCCGCGCCATCGTCATTCTTCGTCATCATCATCTGGATCCTCGCCGAACTCCGGTCGATACTGCAGGTACTCACAGCCATGCAGCGTTTTGCCGGGCCTCCAATCGCGCGCGATGCGTGCGCGGTTCTCCAGCCAGCCATCGGCGGCAGTGTCGGTATCGTGGAAGCCGACGAAGGCGACGTCGTCCCAGCCCTCATACGGAGGGAGATCCCATTCGCCTGCCAGGTCCCCGGCAATGTTTCCATCAAGTTCTGCATAGAGGGTCTGACCGACCTTCATGAAACGCGAGACAGGCCTGCCGGCGATCATGACCGGCGCCGGCGGCGTCCACCAGCGATGGCCGTCCTCGTCCTCCCCATCCTTCCAGCCTTTGAAGCGCGCGTCAGAGGTATGTGCAGACATGCCCACCGCCCAACCGGCAGTGTAGTTGCGCAGCGCATCGGCCTTGCAGGTCAGCACATCGTCCAGCTCGGTGGCGATGTCCATGCCCGGGGCGAACACCACATCTGGCTCCTTGCCACGCCTGCGCAACTGCTCAGCGCGCGTGTCGAAGCCCTCTTCGCACCCAACCAGGATGGCGTCCGGATGCGTGGATATCCGCGATGCCACCAACAAGCGCGTATGCAGTCCGCCATCACCGCTATTACGCAGCGACAGAGTCCTCTGGCGAATATGCGGGGCCATACTGACGCTTAGCGGGTGCAGCTCCAACTGCCGCGATATTTCGTCCAACGGTATGCCATCGATGATGGCCATCGTGGCGCCAGAGAGGACGGCGATGCGGCGGATCGAATGGCCGAAAGCAGTAATGGGGGCCGGCAGTTCCACTTCGTGCAATGAAGGGTTGGCCTGCTTGCCTACCTCCCAGTCGCGAAAGGCCGCCTGCGGAGGTTCTCCACCCAGTGCGACCCGCCACAGGTTGCGACGCACAGGCTTCTTGACCGCAGCCGGCGCACGGCACTCGATGACGGCTACCAGATCATGCAGGGCCTGCTCAACGGTCAGTTCATCAAGGGGTTCTTCACGGTCGTCATTGGCCAAGGATGTCGCTGGAACCAGAAGGGCCAGAGGAAGAAGCACAGACAACGCGAGGACTCGATATGAACGCGACAATGCACTGGCCTGCAAAAAACGGCCCACCACTGTGCCCGCCGGCTCCGCGTAGAAGAATAGGAAAGTTTTCAAATCTTCTCGGCGGCGTGCTTCGGAAGCATGGGTCCAGTTTTTCAGACTAATTGCATGGACGCAGGAACTGCTCCCCGAGATCCTCGGGCATCGTTCCGATCGACCAAGTGCTGACATGTTGAAGCCGATTCTTGCCCTGCTGCTGGGCACTCCCCTCGCGGCTGCTACCGCGGCGCCCGCCGCACTTTCGCTGGAAGATTCCTTCGATGCGCATGCGCGCGTCATTACCCAGAATGATGAGAAGGCCAAAGCCGCTCTGCGCAACAGCCTTCGCACGGCAGATGCAAGCGACATCGCCGACATCGTCGACGAGCTGTACGCTTTCGAAAATCTGGCGGCTGGTTTCGAGGAGCCTGCAGCCAGCATCATCAGCGCACGTCGCAAGACCATCCACTGCCTTGCCGACAGAATCGAAAAGAGCAACTCGTCCGAACGCGGCATCGTGGACTACCACTGCACGCTTCCCGATGTTTCCGCTGCGTTTGGGGCCTACCGTGACGCCAAGGCACGACATCGCTCAGGAGAGCAGAGCTTGGAGGGGGCCAAGGCATTCCTGCAAACGTATGCAGCCATTCTGCGCGATGCGCCTGACACCAGGTACGAGGCGCGAGCGGAATTCTCGCGCGTTGGCGACAACGGACCATGGGCCAGTATCGACATGGGCCTTCTTGGGCTGGAGCTCTTGAAACAGCTGATGCCCTTCCAGGCATGGGACGAGCGGATCGAGGCGGAAGCGGTCACCGCGTACTCTGGCATTCCCGTATGCGACCTGATGTTGGATGCTCAACTGAAGTTCGCCGAACGCTATGATCCGGATAGCCCGCTGCAACGTGGCACCACCCTGCAGGATGCCGTGGAAGAAAAGGTGAGAACGCTGGGGCCGGAGCTGGCCGCTGCCTATTGCCGGGGAACCCATGAACGGAACCGCGCGCTGTGGGAAGGCTATCGCAGTGAGCCGCCTGCGGGGCCGGTGACCGAGTGAATCTGCGCAGCACGGTTCTTCTGTCTGCGCTGGCCGGACTGGGCGCATGCGCACCGCCACCCGCCGGCGGAGTCGGGCCCGAGCAGACCCAGAGTCGCCTGCAGACCGAGAAGCCAGGTTGCAGGGAAGACGACGACGTTGTGACTTGCCTGCAGCGCTTTGCCTCAACGCCGACCCGGACCTTCACCGCACGCGCCGACTGCAGTGTATTCACCGAGCGCGGCGACAGCGTCTCGATCGAGCCCACCACCCGCGCTGCGCGCCGGGTTGTTTTTCCCGTTAGGGCTCGCGAAAGCGGCATGGTGCGCCTGCAGATGCAAGTAGACGCGGGTGGCCGCCTTCTGGATGTTCGTGTGGTGCAGTCCAGTGGCAATGCCCTGCTGGAAGCTGCCGCGATGGACGCCGCACAGGAGTGGTGTTACCTGCCCGCACACCGTAACGGTCGCGATGAGGGCGGCGCCGTTGAGGCGGTGTTTCGCTTCAACGTGATCCGCGGAGCCAAACGTGACAACGAATCATCCAAGCAGACGCACTGATGGCGGCAGGAGCAACGAGCGGTCGATTGGCAGCGCCGAGGAGACACCTGTGCTTCCTGCTGGGCGTTCTGTGGTGGAACACATCTGCTGCTGCTCCCTCGCCCGAGCAGGCATACACCCTGCAGGTGCTGGCGGGGCTGCTACCGCTGGATGTGTGGGACGCACGCGGGGTGGATGAGGATACCTCTGAACTGTGCAGATTCCGCTGGCAGAGTGTCCGGGCACTTGAAGCAAATGCGCCGACCAAGGTCGGCATCTACCAGGGCAAGGTGGATCCACGTCATGCGTGGATGAACGTCTCGCCTTACACCCGCAACAGCAACCTCAGATCATCCCCCACTTGGCGCTGGTCGACCACATGCAATCGACGCTGTTGGTCCATCACGTCGATGCCGAGGTCGGCCAGCAACGGGCGGCCGCTGTCGCCCAGCAGTGTTGGCGCCTGGTACATCAGCAACTCGTCCACCCAGCCACCACGCACCAGCGCGCCGGCCAGGGTTGCACCGGCTTCGGTGTGCACCTCGTTGATGCCGCGCTCGGCCAGCAGTGCCAACACCGCGCCCAGATCAAGGCGACCGTGGCGGACGGCTACGCTGGCAAAGGCCGCGTCGGCGGCGTCGGGCGGGCTGATCATTGCATCGTGCAGGTACAGCGTGGGCGCCCCACCCTCGCGCACACGGCTGCATTCCAGCGAGCGCAGGCGTGAATCGAGGACGACGCGCAGGGGCGGCATGACTTCAGTGTCAGCCAGGCGTACGGTCAGCATCGGGTCGTCGGCGATCACGGTGTCGGCGCCGGTGAGGATCGCGCCAGCGCGCGCGCGCCAGTGCTGCACATCTTCGCGAGCGGCGGGGCCGGTGATCCACTTCGAGCTGCCGTCGGCCATCGCGGTACGGCCATCGAGGCTGGCGGCCAGCTTCACCCGCAGCCACGGACGACCGCGCTCCACGCGCGACAGGAAGCCCTTGTTGAGTTCCCGCGCCTGTGCCGCCATCAAGCCCTCGGCGACCTCGATGCCGGCGTCGCGCAGCAGGTCGAAACCACCGCCATCGACTTTCGGGAACGGGTCGCGCATCGCCGCGACCACGCGCGACACGCCGGCCTCGATCAGCGCCAGTGCGCACGGCGGCGTACGGCCGTAATGCGCGCAGGGTTCCAGGGTGACGTAGGCGGTGGCACCGCGCGCGTCGCCGCCCGCTTCGCGCAGGGCGAACACTTCGGCATGCGGGCCGCCAGCGCGCTGGTGCCAGCCCTGCCCGACCACGCGCTCGCCATGGGCGATCACACAGCCGACCATCGGATTGGGACGGGTGGTATAGGCACCGCGTTCGGCAAGCCGCAATGCGGCGGCCATGTGCAGGTGGTCAAGGACGGTGAACGATATGCTCATGCCGCCATGGTACCGCCGTCAGCACGGTGCCAGCCAAGGTTGACAGAGCCCAGTAGATCCACGCCATGCGTGGATGGGCGGCACGGCACCAACCAAGGTTGGCAGAGCCCAGTAGATCCACGCCATGCGTGGATGGGCGGCACGGCGCCAACCAAGGTTGGCAGAGCCCAGTAGATCCACGCCATGCGTGGATGGGCGGCACGGCGCCAACCAAGGTTGGCGGCTACCGAAGCAGAGGCCGTCAGCCCTTCTTTTTCTTGGTGAGGGCAATCACATCGCCCAGCAGTTGCAGTTGCTCGGTGCTGGAAGGCAGGTCGCGTTCGAGCTTCTCGATTTCTTCGCGGAAATCGGCCACGTCCTCAAAGCTGCGATAGACCGAGGCGAAACGCACATAACCGACATGGTCAAGCTTGCGCAGTTCGTTCATCACGAACTCGCCCACTTTGATCGACGGCACTTCGCGTTCGCCGCTGATGCGCAGCTGATGCACCACTGCGCGCACCGCCGCTTCAATCTTCTCTTCCGGCACCGCACGCTTCTGCAGCGCACGGTCGAAGCCGGCGCGGACCTTGCGGGCATCGAATGCTTCGCGGGTGCCATCGCTCTTGACGATGGCCGGCAGCTTCAGTTCAACGGTTTCCAGGGTACTGAAGCGTTCGCTGCACGCCTCGCACTCACGCCGACGACGAATCGTCGCGCCGTCTTCGGAGACGCGCGAGTCGATGACCCGTGTATCGGCATGCTGGCAGAAGGGGCAATGCATTGAACGCCTGGCTCAGGGGAATACCTGCTGCCACGGTCGTGGCAGCGTCGCAACGGTACCTGAGAAGGGGCCAAGCAGCAAACTCCGTTTTTCTTCACTCGCGCCCGCTGGCTTTCGACAGCCATCGGAAGTGGCAGGCGAGGCTGATCCAAGGAGCCCCCCAACCGATTGCCAGTATCAGCAGTATCGGATCCACTCCAAAACTTGAAACTGTTATCACCGACGCGGACACAGCCTGAGCAGCTGACACTAGAAACAGCGTCCCCAGCACCGGCGCGGCGGGCTTCAATCCATCCGGTCCGCGCATCTGCCACGTGTTTGCGAGCTGGAAAACAAGCGGGATCGCCGTCACAGAGRGCAGACCCCACATCGCAAGCAATGCAAGAAGTGCGCTGTTGTCACCGCCGTGCGCCCATACCCATAGGAACAGCAGCGAACCCAACAGGCCAGCCAACGCGCAGGGAATGGAGAAAAGAAGGCTGTGGAGAAGCAGGTAGAGGCCGTGTCGGCGGCGCGAGGATTGCATCGGGGGCTCCTTCCAGTAGGTCGGAAGACCCTAGTCCTGACACCTGCGGCACACCATGCAATTTCTCTGAAACTTCCAACCGCCAGTCACACAGCGTCGGTCGCACCCCGCCGCAGCCACACCAGATGCGCAGTCGGCACCAGCAGCGGCACGCCCAGTACCAGATAGCCCAGTACCTGCCAGGGGCTGCCGGCAAACAAGCTGAAAAGCACCACGCCGATCACCGCCAGCGCCGCCATGGCGCCCAGCGCCAAGCCGATCCAGGGAATACGGGCGGTGTGCCGCAGGCCATCGCGCCCGCGCTTCAAGTAGCAGATGCTGAGCCACAACCAGGCCAGCAAGCCGATCACACCCGCCAGCGCCCACAGCAACAGCACCGCACCTTCGTCGCCGCGCATCAGGCCGTGGCGGGTCAGGAAGGTGTAGATGCCGAAGCCGGCGACGCCGCCACCGGCCACCAGTGCAGGCAACCCCAGCAGCAGGCATTGGGCGATATACAGGCGTTTGTGCAGGCGCTCATCCATGCGTTCGAATCTCCTTGCTGGCTGCTTGCTTCACGTGCGTGGTCGCAGCCACAACAGCATGGCGGCCGGGACCAGCAACGACGGCCCCAGCAGCAGCAGACCGAAGCCTTCGCTGCCGTGGGTGATGCCCAGCCACAGCCCCATGCCCAACAGCGGCAGCGCCGCCAGCATGCCAAGCAGCAGCGCGCCCCACTGCGCCCGGCTGCGCGCATGCAGTGCGCTGCGCCCTGCAAACAAATATCCGCAACTGAGGTCCAGCCAGGCGATGCAACCGGCGAGTCCGGCCAGGCCCCACAGCAGCATCAATGCCTGCCCGGGCAGGTTGACGGTGCCGTCGGCAAGTGAAAGCACGCTTCCGGCCATGGCCAGTACCGCCATCGCCCCACCAAACAGCACGCTGGGTGCGCCCAACGGCACAGCCAAGGCTGCATAGAGATACCTGAGGCGGCGCTCATCCATGCGCGGGTACTCCGGTGCCGGGGCCAGAACCCTTCCCGCAGGGAAGGGCTCCGACCCCAGTGCCCGATCAACCGTAGACCGGGTACTTGCGGCACTGCGCGCTGACCGCATCACGCACGCGGGCGATCACGGCCTCATCGGCCGGGGCGTCGAGCACGTCGGCGATCCAGTTGGCCAGGTCCACGCAGTCCTGTTCCAGGTAACCGCGGGTGGTCACCGCCGGGGTGCCCAGGCGCAGGCCCGAGGTCACGAACGGCGAACGCGGGTCGTTCGGCACCGAGTTCTTGTTGACGGTGATATGGGCCTTGCCCAGTGCGGCTTCCGCGTCCTTGCCGGACACGTCCTTGCCGATCATGTCGACCAGCATCAGGTGGTTCTGGGTGCCACCGGAGACGATCTTGTAGCCGCGCGCGATGAGCGTGTTGGCCATCGCCTGCGCGTTCTTCACCACCTGCTGCTGGTAGGTCTTGAAGCCCGGCTCCAGCGCTTCCTTGAAGGCCACGGCCTTGCCGGCGATGACGTGCATCAGCGGACCGCCCTGGATACCCGGGAACACGATCGACTGCAGCTTCTTGACCAGGTCCTCGTCGGCGCCCTTGGCGACGATGATGCCGCCGCGCGGGCCGCGCAGGGTCTTGTGGGTGGTCGAGGTGACCACGTGCGCATGTTCCAGCGGGCTCGGGTAGACGCCAGCAGCAACCAGGCCGGCGACGTGCGCCATGTCGACGAACAGGTAGGCACCGACCTTGTCGGCGATGGCGCGGAAGCGCGCCCAGTCGATCACCTGCGAGTAGGCCGAGAAGCCGGCAACGACCATCTTCGGCTTGTGCTCCAGGGCCAGGCGCTCGACTTCGTCGTAATCGATCAGACCCTGGTCGTTGACGCCGTACTGCACGGCGTTGAACAGCTTGCCCGAGGCGTTGACCTTGGCACCGTGGGTGAGGTGGCCGCCGTGGGCCAGGCTCATGCCGAGGATGGTGTCGCCCGGCTGCAGCAGCGCGAAGTACACGGCCTGGTTGGCCTGCGAACCGCTGTGCGGCTGCACGTTGGCGTAGTCCGCATCGAACAGCTGCTTGAGGCGGTCGATCGCCAGCTGTTCGGCGATGTCCACGTATTCGCAGCCACCGTAGTAGCGCTTGCCCGGGTAGCCTTCGGCGTACTTGTTGGTCAGCTGGCTGCCCTGGGCTTCCATCACCGCCGGGCTGGTGTAGTTCTCGCTGGCGATCAGCTCGACGTGGTCTTCCTGGCGCTGGGTTTCGGCGGCGATGGCCTTGGCCAGTTCGGGATCGTAGGTTTCGATGCGGACGTCACGCGGGAACATCGGTTACTCCAGGCAGGGAGGGAACAGCGGGGCCTGCGATTGTAAGCGGGCTGGAGGGCCCGGGCGACCGCAGCGGAAGGGGCTTGGGCATTGCGCTGTGGCATGATGTGCTGGCGCGCCTGCGTGTGTAATCCGCAGCGGTGTTGGGCAGCGACTCCATTCCCGGAATATCCGGAAGTGTGACCCGCTTCCTTGCAACTCTGAATTGTTTATATTCAGAAACCTAAAGCCCTCCCCTGCGCGGCCGATACGCCCTGTCCATACAGGGGAAAATCCGCGTGACCCATTCGCACCAAGCTTCGCCGGCAATGACGCTGGCACCGCGTCGCACTTCCGGCGCCTCCCGTACTCTTTCCACCAGTCTGCTGGCCCTGGCGATCGGCCTGGCCATGAGCGGCCCCACCACGGCGATTGCTGCGACGGTCACCGTGCGCGATCCGAGCCAGCTCGATGGCAACTGGTATGTGCCGGGTGCGTGGAGCAACGGCGATCCGAACCTGACTGTCGAGAACCACGCCTACATCGACAGCGTGACCCCGGTCGTGGTGGATGCGATCAGGGCTGATTCGTGGCGCGTGGACATCGGCCATGGCGGCAGCGGCGAGYTGTTCATCCAGAACGGCGGCGTACTGGAAAGCACTGCCATCTTCATTGCGACGCTGGCCGGCTCGACCGGCAAGGTCACCGTGACCGGCGCCGGTTCGCAGTGGATCGGCAACAACAGCATCGGCGTCGGCCATGAAGGCAGCGGCTTCCTGGACGTGCTTGATGGCGGCCAGGTGATCAACGCCCAGGGCACGTGGGTGGCCTCGGAAATGGGCAGCAGTGGCGTGCTGACCGTGTCCGACAAGGATTCGCGCTTTGCCACCGACCAGATCCACGTGGGCGCGCAGGGCATGGGCACGGTGAACGTGCGTAACGGTGGCAGCTTCCAGACCGGCATCGCCCGTCTGGGCAGCTACAGCAGCGTGGCCCGCGGCGAAGCCACGGTGACCGGCAAGGATTCGAGCTGGTTGAATAGCAGTGACCTGCTGATCGGCGTTTCCGGCACCGGCACGATGACCGTCGCCGACGGCGCCACGCTGACCGTGCAGGGCAGCACCCTGCTGGGCCAGCAGCGGCACACTCCGGGCGTGCCCGATGGCGTGCTGGTGCTGACCGGCGCGGGCACCACCGCCACCACCGGCTTCATCGCCGTGGGCCAGAACGCGGTGGCCGAACTGAATGTCTTCGACGGCGCCGCACTGACCGCAGGCAACGTGGGCGTGGGTGAGAACACGCAGGGCGAAGGCAGCTTCCGCGTGGCCGACGCTGGCAGTTCGGCCAGCATGGGCCGCCTGACCGTCGGCAATCAGGGCAACGGCAGCGTGTCGGTGTATGACGGCGGTGCGCTGACGGTCAACGACGCGCTGGGCCTGGCCGGCGCCAGCGGCAGCCGTGGCTCGCTGACCATTGGTCGGCAGGGCACGTTGAACCTGGCCGGCGGCCTGATCTACCAGGGCGCCGGCACGGCCAACGTGCTGATTGCCGATGGCACCCTGCACCTGACCAGCAAGGCCTTCACCAGCAACGTTGAAATGGCGCTGGACGGTGTCGCCACGGTGGACACCGACCAGGTCGATGCGATGTTCAGCGGCCGCCTGACCGGCACCGGCGCACTGCGCAAGACCGGCAGCGGCACGCTGACCACCCATGCCAACAACAGCTACAGCGGCGGTACCCGCATTGAACAGGGCACCCTTGTGCTGGCTGGCAACGGTGCGATCCGTGGCGCGGTGGACGTGGCATCGGGCGCGACGCTGCAGCTGCAGCGCAATGGCCAGACCCTGTTCAACAACGTGCTGTCCGGCGCGGGCGATGTGGTCAAGCTGGATGCGGGCCTGCTGAGCCTGTCGGGCGACAGCAGCGRCTTCACCGGTACCACGCGCGTGCAGGCCGGCGCGCTTGACGTGCATGGCCGCCTGGGCGGCCTGGCCGACCTGGGCACTGGCACCGAGCTGAGCGGTGACGGCCAGCTGGGCAACGTCGTCATCCGCGACGGCGCCACCCTGGCACCGGGTTCGGCCACGGCCTTCGGCATGCTGTCGATGACCGGCAGCCTGCTGATGGAGAACGGCTCGCGCTACCTGGTGGACCTGGGCGCCGATGGCGCCGGCGACCGCGTGCAGGTGGGCGGCGGCGCAACGCTGCAGGGTGGCAACACGGTGGCCATCGCCAGCGAGGGTGACTGGCAGCCACGCAGCCGCTACACCATCCTGAGCGCGACGCAGGGCGTGCAGGGCACGTTCTCCGGCGTGAGCAGCACGCTGGCCTTCCTGACCCCCACGCTGGACTACGACGCCAGCAACGTCTACCTGACCCTGGCCCGCAACGATATCGCCATGCCGGATATCGATCTGGCCTTCCCCGATGTGGTGGTGAACCCCAACCAGAAGGCGGTGGCCGGCGCGGTGGAAGCGCTGGGCAATGGCAACGCCGTGTATGAGGCGGTGGTACGGCTGGACCTGGCCGAGGTGGTGCCGGCCTTCGACAGCCTGAGCGGCGAGATCCATGCCGCGCACCGCGGCGCACTGCTGCAGAACCGCTTCCTGCACGAGGGCATCGACCGCCATCTGGACGGTGCCACGATGGGTGCCGAGATCGCCCCGGGCGTGCACGCCTGGATCGGCGGCAACGCCGGCCAGCGCCGCACCGATGCCGGCGCGGACAACACCGGCCTGCGTTCGTCGCAGCACGGCGTCATGGCCGGTGCCGGCTGGCGCCTGGGTGAATCGCTGGAAGTGGGCGTGGCCGCCGGCCAGCAGCAGCTGGTCAGCCGCCTGGCCCAGCGCGATGCACGCAGCGAAACCGACAGCACCGAGTACGGCGTGTACGGCCAGTACCGCTGGCAGGGCCTGAGCCTGCGTGCAGGTGTCAGCCGTGCCGACTACCGCACCGACAGCACGCGCACGGCACAGGTCGGCACCCGCCTGGACGAAGGCCTGTCCGCCCGCGAGGACGCCACCGGCACGACCGCGTTCCTGCGTGCCGGCTGGACCTTCGGCGGCGCGCGCCTGCAGCTGACCCCGGAAATCGAAGTGGCCCAGGTGCGCCTGGAAAGCGACGGCAGCCAGGAACACGGCGGCCACAGTGCCCTGCAGTGGAACAGCGGCAGCGCACGTTACCGCACCGGCCTGGCCGCGCTGCGCGCGGACTGGGACATCAGCGGTGGCCAGCGTGATCGTGCGGCGCTGACCGCGCGCGCAGGCTGGCAGGTGGCTGGCGGCGATCGCCTGCCGCAGGTCGATGCACGCTTCGTGGAAGGCACGCAGGGGTTTGCGATCAGCGGTGCGCCGCTGGCCCGCCGCAGCGCGCTGGCCCAGTTCGGCGTGGCGGTGAGCCCGACCGACAACAGCCGCGTGGCGCTGCAGATGCAGGGCCGCCGTGGCGATGGCCAGCGCGATGTGGGGGCGCAGCTGGACTGGTCTGTGGCGTTCTGACCGGGAGGTTGGCCGGTTGAATGAAGAAGGGCGCCTTGTGGCGCCCTTCTTTTTTTTTTCCGATCAGGTCAGAGCCCTTTCCGTTGGAAAGGGATCCGACCCCGGCGCTGCATCAACGGTTGTTGATGATGTAGTCGGCGATGATGCCGGTTGCCACGGCCACCAGCAGCATGTTGCCGCGGTCATCGCGGATCCAGTGGTGGCCGGACGGCGGGCGGCGCAGGTGGTAGCGCGGGTAGTCGTTCACCACGTAGATCGGGCCGCGGTAGTAATCGCGGTAGCGGTGGCCGCGCTGCCAGCCATAGCCATAGCCGGGCCGGTAGCCCGGGCTGTAGACCACGCGCGGCGGCGGCGGTGCCGGGCGGTAGTAGCCATGGTCGTAGCGGCGGTCGTGGCGGTAGTCACGGCGCGCTTCACGGCGGTCGCGTTCCCAGTCGCGACGGTCGTGGCGCCACTCGCGGCGATCTTCGCGCCATTCTCGGCGGTCGTGGTCGCGACCACGGTGATCGTTGTCGGCGAAGGCCGGGGCGATGGCGCCCAGCGCCAGTACAGAGGCCACGGCGCCGGCCATGAGTCGATGGATGTGCATGGGAGACCTCTGCTGGGTGGGTGGTGAGCCCATATTGCGCATTCGATCTGAACCGTTTCCGGCTGGAAACGCTTCCCGCTGCGGGACTGTGACGGCCCATTCAGTCCTCGGCCAGCCCCGGGCGCTGCGGACGGCGCGGGGCGTAAGCGGTTCCGGCTATAATTGGGGGTATTCCATTCAGTCTGTGCCCGCTGCCGCAACGGGAAGTTCCCCGTGACGGACCGGGCGCAGGGTCGCGCCTACGGAGACCTCATGTCCTCGCAATACATCTACACCATGAACCGCGTGTCCAAGGTGGTCCCGCCCAAGCGGCAGATCATCAAGGACATCTCGCTGTCCTTCTTCCCGGGCGCGAAGATCGGCCTGCTGGGCCTGAACGGCGCCGGCAAGTCCACCGTGCTGAAGATCATGGCCGGCGTGGACACCGATTTCGAGGGCGAAGCCCGTCCGCAGGCCGGCATCAAGGTTGGCTACCTGGCGCAGGAACCGGAGCTGGACCCGACCAAGACCGTGCGTGAAGCGGTTGAAGAAGGCGTGGGCGAAGTGCTGCAGGCACAGGCTGCGCTGGATGCGGTCTACGCCGCCTATGCCGAAGAAGGCGCCGATTTCGACGCGCTGGCCAAGGAACAGGAGCGCCTGGAGGCGATCCTCGCCGCCGGCGATGCGCACACGCTGGAAAACCAGCTGGACGTGGCCGCCGATGCGCTGCGCCTGCCGCCGTGGGATGCCATCGTCGGCAAGCTGTCCGGTGGTGAAAAGCGCCGYGTGGCGCTGTGCCGCCTGCTGCTGCAGAAGCCGGACATGCTGCTGCTCGACGAACCGACCAACCACCTCGACGCCGAGTCGGTGGAATGGCTGGAACAGTTCCTGGCGCGCTACACCGGCACCGTCGTGGCGGTCACCCATGATCGCTACTTCCTGGACAACGCCGCCGAGTGGATCCTGGAACTGGACCGTGGCCGCGGCATTCCGTGGAAGGGCAACTACACCGACTGGCTGACCCAGAAGGATGAGCGCCTGAAGCAGGAAGACAACCAGGAAAAGGCTCGCCAGAAGGCGATCCAGAAGGAACTGGAGTGGTCGCGCCAGAACGCCAAGGGCGGCCGCACCAAGGGCAAGGCCCGTCTGGCCCGCCTGGAAGAGCTGCAGTCGGTCGATTACCAGAAGCGCAACGAGACCAATGAAATCTTCATCCCGCCGGGCGAGCGCCTGGGCCAGGCGGTGATGGAATTCAAGAACGTCTCCAAGAAGTTCGGCGACCGCCTGCTGTTCGACAACCTGAACTTCCTGGTGCCCTCGGGCGCCATCGTCGGCATCATCGGCCCCAACGGTGCCGGTAAGTCGACCCTGTTCAAGATGATCACCGGCCAGGAAAAGCCGGACACCGGCGAGATCGTGGTCGGCCCGACCGTGCAGCTGTCCTACGTGGACCAGAGCCGCGACGCGCTGGAAGGCAACCACAGCGTGTTCCAGGAAATCGCGGGCGGCCTGGACATCCTCAACATCAACGGCATCGAGATCCAGTCGCGCGCCTATATCGGCCGCTTCAACTTCAAGGGCCAGGACCAGCAGAAGATGGTCGGTTCGCTGTCCGGTGGTGAGCGTGGCCGCCTGCACATGGCCAAGACCCTGCTGCAGGGTGGCAACGTGCTGCTGCTCGACGAACCGTCCAACGATCTGGACATCGAAACCCTGCGTGCGCTGGAAGATGCGCTGCTGGAGTTCCCGGGCAACACCTTCGTCATTTCGCATGACCGCTGGTTCCTGGATCGCATCGCGACCCATATCCTGGCGTTCGAAGGCGATTCGCACGTGGAGTTCTTCCAGGGCAACTACCGCGAGTACGAAGAAGACAAGCGCCGCCGCATGGGCGACGACGCTGCGCCGAAGCGCCTGCGCTTCAAGGCGCTGAAGTAAGCAAGAACGAAAGGCCGCGCTCGCGCGGCCTTTCTCTTTTCGGTAGGTCACCACCGTTGCTGGTGACGAAAGGCGTACCGACCAACGGTCGGTACCCACGTTCTGCATTCGGGTAGGTCACGAACCTTGGTCGTGACACCTTATTGTCGTGAGATCCTCCATGTCCCTGTTCGAACGCCTGTTCCAGCTGCAGCAGCACGGCACCACCGTGCGCACCGAACTGCTGGCCGGTGTCACCACCTTCCTGACGATGTCCTACATCGTCTTCGTCAATCCCGAGATCCTGGGCACCACCGGCATGGATGCTGGGGCAGTGTTCGTGGCCACCTGCCTGGCCGCGGCGCTGGGCTCGGTGGTGATGGCGCTGGCGGCCAACTTCCCGGTGGGCATGGCCCCGGGCATGGGCTTGAATGCGTTCTTCGCCTTCACCGTGGTCGGCGCTGCCGGGCTGCCCTGGCAGCAGGCGCTGGCGGCGGTGTTCATTTCCGGCCTGGTGTTCCTGGTGCTGTCGCTGACCGGCGTGCGCGCGTGGCTGGTGTCGGGCATTCCGGCGTCGTTGCGGTCGGCGATCGTGGCCGGCATCGGCCTGTTCCTGGCCATCATCGCGCTGCAGAAATCCGGCGTGATCATCGGCAACGAGGACACGCTGGTGGCGCTGGGCCCGCTCAATACCGCGCCGCCGCTGCTGGCACTGGGCGGCTTCCTGCTGATCGCGATCCTGGAAGCGCGGCGTGTGCGCGGTGCGATCCTGATCGGCATCCTGGCGGTGACCGCGGCCGGCTGGGCGTTGGGCGATCTGCAGTACCACGGGCTGGTGTCGTTGCCGCCGAGCCTGGCGCCGACCTTCCTGCAGCTGTACCTGCCCGGCCTGCTGCACCACAACGGCGGCGCGCCGATCGCCGTGCTGCTGCAGGTGGTGCTGGTGTTCGTGCTGGTGGAAGTGTTCGATGCCACCGGCACGCTGTATGGCGTGGTCGGCCGTGCCGGTCTGCTGAAACTGCCGGGCGCGCAGAAGCGGTTCGGCCGCGCGCTGCTGGCCGACAGCACGGCGATTGTGGCCGGCTCGCTGCTGGGCACCAGCAGCACCACCGCCTTCGCCGAAAGCGCCTCGGGCGTGCAGGTGGGTGGCCGTACCGGTTTGACCGCACTGGTGGTCGCTGCGTTGTTCCTGGCCGCGCTGTTGTTCTCGCCGCTGGCGGCAATGGTGCCCGGCTATGCCACCGCGCCGGCCCTGCTGTTCGTAGCCGGACTGATGCTGCGCGAACTGGTGGAAGTGGACTGGAGCGACCTGACCGAATCCGTACCCGCCGCGCTGTGTGCGCTGGCGATGCCGTTCACCTATTCCATCGCCAACGGCCTGGCCTTCGGCTTCATTGCCTATGCTGCGCTGAAGGCCGGCACCGGCCGCTGGCGCGAGGTGCACCCGGCGGTGTGGCTGGTGGCGGTGTTGTTCGTGCTGCGTTACGCGCTGGAGTGATCCGGCGGGCGCATGTTCATCGTGCGTGGCCCGGTTCACCCGTTGCGAACGGTGCTCTGGGATGATGACTGCATGTCCACGCCCCTGCTGCCTCCCGATCCATCTTCGCCGCTGCGCCGGCGCCTGCTGCGCGCTGCCCTGCTGGCGCCCGTTGCGGCGGCATTGACCACCCTGCCCGGCTGTTCGCTGCCGGAACAGGTGGACGGCACCTTCCTGCAGCCGTGGCGCAGCCACCTGCAGTGGCGCATGGCCGATTGGCAACGCTCGCTGCAGCTGGCACGCCGACTCGGCTGCAGGCAGCTGGTGCTGCAATGGAGCGGCATCGTCGGTGGCGCCGAGGGTGATTGGCAGCTACCCGATACCAGTGTGCGCATGCTGTTCACCGCAGCCTCGGAAGCCGGTATCGCGGTTCGCGTCGGCCTGCCGTTCCAGCAACGCTGGTGGCAGGCCATCGGCGGAGACGACGCCGCACTGCAGGCCTTCTTCGCCGACAGCCTGACGCAGGCGCGGGCCTGGCTGGCACAGGCGCCCTGGTCTCGCCTGCAGGCATTCAATGGCTGGTACATCCCCTACGAACTCGAGCAGTACCACTGGGCCGATCCCGCCCGTCAGCAATGGTTGGCGCAGTGGCTGCACGGCATCTCCCAGGCGGCGGTCGAGCGTGGTGGCGACTGCGCGATCTCCTGCTATTTCAGCCGCCTGCAGACCCAGGGCGACCTGGTAACCCTGTGGGATGCCGTTCTCGCGCAGGCATCGGTCAGACCCATGGTGCAGGATGGCGTGGGTGTTGCCGGCGCCGGCAACGTACAGCAGCTGCAGCCGCTGCTGCAGCATCTGCGCACGCGTGGCGTGGCCTTCGATGCCATCGTCGAACTGTTCCGCGAGCTGCCCGGCGAGAACAACGACGGCACCCAGTTCAAGGGCGAAACCGCTGATGCCGCCCGTATCGAGCGACAGCTGGCCTGGGCGCGCGACAGCGGCGCCGAGCACGTGCTGGTGTACGCGCTGGACCCTTGGCTGTCGCAGGACACGCCGGAAGCGGCCGCATTGCGCAAGCGCTGGGGGATCTGACCCCGGTACCGACGCGCAAGAAGCGTTACAGCGTGCGGCCGATGATGTCGCGCAGGATCTCGCTGGTGCCACCGAAAATCCGCAGTGCACGCGCGTCGGCCCAGGCACGCCCTATTCCATATTCGCTGCTGTATCCGTAGCCGCCGTGCAGCTGCAGCAGGTCGTCCAGCACCTTCCCTTGGACTTCGGTGGCGTTGAGCTTGGCCATCGCCGCGCGGGTGGGATCCAGTCGGCCGCTGATCTGCTCGCCCAGGCACTGGTCGAGGAAGCTGCGCAGCATCGCCAGCTGTGCCGTGGCCGAGGCCAGCACGAAGCGCGTGTTCTGGTGGTCGATCAGCAGCCGACCGAAGGCCTTGCGCTGCCGCACGTAGGCCACCGTCTCAGCCAGCATGCCTTCGGCCGAGGCGGCCGCGCGCAGCGCGATGGCCAGCCGTTCGGCCGCCAAATGCTCTTCCAGGTAGGCGAAGCCACTACGCTCCTGGCCCAGCAGGTGATCGGCAGGCAGGAACACGTCTTCGAAGAACAGTTCGGTGGTGTCCTGCGCATGCTGGCCGATCTTGGCCATCGGGGCACCGCGGCTGACACCGGCAGCGGCCAGGTCCACGCAGAACAACGTCAGGCCGCCGGCACCGAGTTCCGGGGCGACAGTGGCCACCACCACGGCGACGTCGGCATTGCTGCCATTGGTGATCCAGGTCTTCTGCCCGTTCAATCGATATCCGCCGTCCACTACGTCGGCACGGGTGCGGATCGTCTTCAGGTCACTGCCGGCGCTGGGCTCGGTCATCGCGATCGCACCGATCGCTTCACCCCGTGCCATCTTCGGCAACCAGGCATCGCGCACGGCTGGCGTGGCGTACTGCATCAGGTAGGGCGCGACCATGTCCGAGTGGATCGAGAAGCCGATGCCCAGATAGTTGGCGCGTGCCAGTTCTTCGATCACGCAGGCGGCGTGACCGTAGTCGCCTCCCATGCCGTAAGGCTCGGGCAACTGGCAGTTGAGCAGGCCGGCCTCGCCCGCCGCGCGCCACAGCGCACGTGGCGTGATGCCATCGCGCTCCCATTGCGCGTACCCGGGCGCGATCTGTGCGTCGATGAAGCGACGGACCTGGTCGCGGAACAGTGCGTGGTCCTYGCGGAATACCGGCCGGTCTGCCATCGGATCAGCGGCCCACCGCGTCGGTGCCACTGAGCTGGCCCTGCAGCACCGGTGCGTTGGCGGCGCCGGTCAGGAACAGGCTGTAGTGATCGCCGGGCTGCAGCGCGGGAAGTTCGAGTGCGGGACTGTCCTTGCCACCGCAACCGGCCACCAGCCGCGCCTTGACCGGATTGATGCCACGCGCGGCGCTGCGGCCAGCGGCAACCGCCGGGAACACCACTGCGCCCTTGTCGGCCATTGCCAGCTTGCCCTGGGTGCAATTGCCGGCGAGGTTGTAGAAGCGGATCTCGGCCTTGAGGGCGTCACTGCTGCCACCACCGTCTTCGAGCACGTTGAAGGGCTTGGCCGCTGCGCCGGGATCCAGCACCAGGGTGGTGAAACTGCCGGCGGCCACCGCTGGCTGCGTGCGGGCCTTGCCGGCCACGCGCACGCTGAACGGCTTGCCGCCTTCAACGATCGCATAACGGGTAGCGCGTGTTGCCTGCCCGACGTTCTGGTCGGCGCCATTGCCGATACCGGCCTTGAGCACCGTGCTGCCCGGGTTGAGCACGCGCACGAAGGCAGAGCCAGCGGGCGGGCGCGCGGCATACAACTGGGCCAGGCGCCCTTCCGGTGCGCCTTGGGCGAAGGCTGCGCACGGCGACAGCAGCAGCGCGGTGGCGACCAGCGATTTCAGGACAGTGTTCATGCGGGTTTCTCCGTCGTGCGGAGCGTGCGCGCCAGGATCTGGTAGCGCTGCTCCAGTTGCTTGCGATCCACCTTGTTGCTGATCGTCTGCGGCAGGGCATCCACGGCGAACAGCTCGGAAGGAATCATATAGGGCGGCATGTAACGTTCGAGCTGGCCCTTCCAATCTGCCAGGTCCGCTGGCGGACGCTGCAGTGGGCCGGTCTGTGGCTGCGTGGTTTCGACAAAGCCGATCATCCGCACCAGGCTGCCATCGGGCCGCCGCAGTACCACGGCGGCTCCTGCGACCACGCCAGGCAGGCGGGCCAGGCCGACATCGACCTCGGCCAGTTCAATGCGGTAGCCATTGAGCTTGATCTGGTCGTCGCGGCGGCCACGGAAGTAGAACCGGCCCTGCGCATCGACATCACCGAGATCACCGCTGCGGTACGCACGCTTGCCGTTGTGTTCGAACAACACGCCGGCATCCAGGTCCGGGCGCTCGAGATAACCACGCATCACATGGTCGCCGGCCATGCAGATCTCACCATCATCGAGGAACACCTCGGCATAGGGCTTGCCGATGCCGATCGGGAACGGGTTGGGTGCCGCCGCACGCAGGGCCGGATCGATCTCCACCCATGTGGTGGAACAGGTCGCTTCGGTCGGCCCGTAGGAATTGATGATGCGCACCTGCGGGAAACGCGCCCACAGTTCTTCAGCCACGCGCGGCGTGAGTGATTCGGCACCGAACACGAACACCTGCAGGTCGGGCAGGTGCGTGGCATCGAAACGCGGATTGAGCATCTGCTGGCGCACGAACGAGGGCGTGGATGCCCATACGGCCACGTGCGAATCGCGCAGATGGTCGACGAAATGCTCGCTGCTGGCGATCACCTCGCGCGGGCACAGCACGCAGCAGCCACCCAGGCCCAGTGCACCACACAGGTCGAACAGCGAGAAGTCGAAGCTGAAGAGCATCTGGTTCATGAACGCCGGCGCCGGGCCCAGCGCCAGGCAGTCGCGGATCCAGACGGTGAACAGGGCAACACTGTCGCGGCCGATCTGCACGCCCTTGGGGTCGCCAGTGCTGCCGGAGGTGAACATGATGTAGGCCAGGTCCGGCACCGCCAGCGCTCGTGGCGCATCGGCACCAGGCAGGAACGCATCGACGGCCGCATCGTAGATCGCACGCGCATGCACCAGCGTGGTGATGCGCTGCAGGCGGGCTGGCGGGTTGATGGTGTCCACCGGTACGTAGGTCACACCCAGGCAGAGGCAGCCGAGCATGGCCACCACGAAGGCCGATTCCTTGTGCCCGGAGATCACCAATGCGTCACCGTGCACCAGGCCGGCAGCACGCGCACGGTCGATCCACTGCTGGGTGGCACGATGCAGCCCGGCCCAATCAAGTACCCCATCGGCCGCGTGCAGGGCGGGAGCCTGCGTGGCGACATCCAGGTCGGCGAATCGGCATTGGTCGAAATCGAAGTACATCGTGCTACCTCCGGTGCCCGCGGGCGATCAGCTGGGGCGGTGCTCGGCCACGTAGTCGGCCAGCACCTGCACCGAATCAACCAGGGCGTCGATTTCATCCACCGGCAGGGTGACGCCAAGACGGTCCTTGACCTCGACCATCAGTTGCACCTTGGACATCGAATCGAAGAACGATTCCATGTATTCGTCCGGCTGCACGCGGGTACCAATCACCGCCTCGACGATATCGATGAGCTGGTTCTGGATTGTCTGCTTGTCCATGTTGGAATCCACCTTGTCAGAACTGGAAGTAAAGGAAACGGGTTTCTTTGTGCAGGTTCAGCAGGCACAACGTCAGCAGCACCAGCATCACCAGCAGCCAGGCCCAGTTGGGCTGCCAGCGCATCCACGCGCGCGGTGCCGGGCTCGGTTTTGCCAGCGCGGGAGAGTACACACCCATGATCTGGTGCGCGTTCGGTGCCAGCCAGACAATGGCCAGTGCCAGCAGGATGTACAGCAGCTGCAGGTGATGGCCCAGCAGCAGGCGCGCACCGTCGGCCAGGCCCATGCCCGCGACATGGCCCAGGTTCTCCATGCTTTCCCAACCGCGCACGCCGAACATGCCCTGCACCAGCTGCCACGCATCGTGCACGCCATCGGCGCGGAAGAACGCTTGCGCCACCAGCACCGCGCCGAAGGTCAGCAGCAGGTAACCGGCGTGCTGGAACGGATTGAGTTTTCGCATCGCGGCCGGCTTGCGACCGCCGACAAAGACCCGCCACGCATGGTTGATGACCAGATAGGTGGCATGCAGCAGGCCGAAGATCAGGAACTGCATGCCGGCGCCATGCCAGATGCCGGCCAGGCCCATCGCCCACACCGTGGGGAGCACGATCATCGAGAAGAAGCCGCCGGCCGATGCCACCGCAGTGGGGC
>NZ_JBFTOJ010000053.1:0-23495 GCF_056397905.1 Stenotrophomonas sp. 05L414_2 | reverse complement strand
TCGGCAAGCACCGCGGTGGCCCCACCGGCTCGTGCAAGCTGAAGTTCTTCGGCGAATACACCCGTTTCGACAACCTGGCCCACGACTCGGTCGGTTCGTTCGAATAGCGCCGACGGCGTTACGGTAGCGCCGGGCCATGCCCGGCGGATCTGCTCCCCAGCGGCAGGTTTCATCGCCCCCCAACCGGGTTTCGTCGCAAACCGTTTGCGGGCGACAGGGCGGGGCAGCAACGTGGTTGCAGGCGGCGGGGTGCCGCCGAGGGAGCCTCTGATGAAGACCTTGTTTGCGCTTGGTGTCTGGTGCCTGCTGTTCGTGCTGTGCTGGCCGTTGGCGATCCTGGCGCTGGTCGCCTGGCCGTTCGTGTGGCTGCTGAGCCTGCCGTTCCGCCTGCTCGGCATCACCTTCTCGGCACTGTTCGCCTTCCTGCGCGCGCTGTTCATGCTGCCGGCACGCCTGCTGGGCGGCGGCCCGGTGACCGCATGAGGTCGCGCGTCATTGCGATGGTGGCGCTGCTGGTGGCGGCGCCCGCGTCCGCCAAGGAGCCGCCGTCGGCCTACCTGGAGCGCGGGCATGATCCTGCTTTGGCCGCCACCGCCGCGACTGCAGAGGATGCGCCCAAGGAATCCTGCCGGGTGGCGAAGGAGTGGAAGGCAGGGGAAACGGTCGTCCAGCACCGCATCTGTGACGATCCGCCGAAGAGGGCTGCCGCCAAGCCGGCGCCGCGGCCGATGCAGCGTTGATCCGCCATCTGCCGGTACGGCGGTGGTTTCAGGATGAGGGTGCCGCGGCGGCCGGCGGTGCCGGGAACACCTGTTCGCGCAGATCGCGGTAGACCATGATGATGCGGCCACGCGGGCGCACTACGAATTCAACCTGCAGCGGCGCCCCAGCGGTGGCTGCCGCCGGATGGGTCACCGTGCAGGGCTGCTTGATCCCACAGCGCCGCAGGGATACTTCCAGGCTGCCATCGCTGGCCGTGCGCACATCCGCGCCGGGTGAGTGGAAGAGCGTCTCGRCAGGCACGTGGTAGCGGATCAGCACGTCGCCATCGCGTTGCGGCATCACTTCGACCGGCTGCACCTCGGCTGCGCGGTAGTCGGTTCTGGCTGGGGTGGCAGTGCACCCGGCCAAGGCGAAGCCGAGCAGCAATGGCAGGCGGCAGAAGCGGGACAGGTGCATGATCGTACGGCTCCATGGAAATCGGCGGCGGCCACAGCATGTCCTGGCCGGTTGCATTGGGCCGGGTTGCAGGCGGGCGGTCAAGCGGCCAACAAAAAACCCCGCCGAGGCGGGGTTTTTCGTATCCAGCAACGCTGGCCAGTGGCCGGCACTACCCGATGGCTCAGTTCGCCTTGTGGATCGCGCGCTTGCTCACGGCCATCGCCGCGTCGTGCACCACTTCCGACAGCGACGGGTGAGCGTGGCAGATCCGCGCCAGGTCGTCGGCCGAACCGCTGAACTCCATGGTCAGCACGCCTTCGTGCACCAGCTCGGACACGTTGGCGCCGACCAGGTGCATGCCCAGGATGCGATCGGTTTCGGCGTGGGCCAGAACCTTCACGAAGCCTGCCGGCTCGATCATCGCCACGGCACGGCCGTTGGCGGCGAACGGGAAGCTGCCGGCCTTGTACGGGATGCCCTCGGCCTTCAGCTGCTGCTCGGTCTTGCCGACCCAGGCCAGCTCCGGCTCGGTGTAGATGACCCACGGAATGGTGTCGAAGTTGACGTGRCCCGGCAGGCCGGCGATCAGTTCGGCAACCGCGATGCCTTCCTCGAAGCCCTTGTGCGCCAGCATCGGGCCGCGCACGCAGTCACCGACCGCCCAGACGCCATTGACGCCGGTGTGGCAGTGCGCGTCGACTTCGATCTGGCCACGCTCGTTGATCTTGACGCCGGTACCTTCGGCCAGCAGGCCCTTGGTGGCGGCGCGACGGCCGACGGCCACCAGCAGCTTGTCCACCACCAGCGACTTCTCGCCTTCGGCGTCGGTGTAGGTCAGGGCGACTTCCTTCTTCTTGCCCTTGCCGGTCACTTCGGCCTTGGAGACCTTGGCACCCAGGCGGATGTCCAGGCCCTGCTTCTTGAATTCCTTGGCGGCGGTCTTGGCCACTTCGGTATCGGCCGCGGCCAGGAAGTCCGGCAGCGCTTCCAGGATGGTCACTTCCGAACCCAGGCGCTTCCACACGCTGCCCAGTTCCAGGCCGATCACACCGGCGCCGATCACGGCCAGGCGCGCCGGCACTTCGGTGAAGTCCAGGCCGCCGACGTTGTCGACGATGGTTTCGCCGTCGAACTTGGCGAACGGCAGTTCGATCGAATCCGAGCCAGCGGCGATGATGACGTTGGTGCCCTTCAGCTCGACGACCGAGCCGTCATGCTGGGTGACCTTGACCACGTTGCCCGGCTGCAGTTCGCCGAAGCCGTAATAGGCGGCGACCTTGTTGGCCTTGAACAGCATGGCGATGCCGCCGGTGAACTGCTTGACGATCTTGTCCTTGCGGCCAACCATCGCTTCGACGTCCATCTTGGCATCCTTGAAGCTGATGCCGTGGTCGCCAAAGATGTGGCCCATGTTCCAGAACTGGCGCGAGGAATCCAGCAGCGCCTTGGACGGGATGCAGCCCACGCGCAGGCAGGTGCCACCCAGGGCCGGCTTGCCGTCCTTGCCCAGCGCTGCGTCGATGCAGGCGGTCTTCAGGCCAAGCTGGGCCGCGCGGATGGCAGCGTGGTAACCGGCCGGGCCGGCACCGATGACGACGACGTCGAATTGTTCAGCCATTGAAATAGTCCTTGTTGCATTACCAGAACCCCTCCGCGCAGGCGCGGAGGGGCGGGAGGTCTCTTACAGGCCGAACAGCATGCGGCCCGGGTTTTCCAGCTGGTTCTTGATGTCCACCAGGAACTGCACCGAGTCCTTGCCGTCGATGATGCGGTGATCGTAGGACAGCGCCAGGTACATCATCGGCGCGATCACGACCTGGCCGTTCTGGGCGATCGGGCGCTCCTTGATGGCGTGCATGCCGAGGATGGCGCTCTGCGGCGGGTTGATGATCGGGGTCGACAGCAGCGAACCGAAGGTGCCGCCGTTGGTCACGGTGAAGGTGCCGCCCTGCAGTTCTTCCAGGCTCAGCTTGCCGTCACGGGCCTTCTTGGCGTAGTCGGCGATGGTCTTTTCGATGTCGGCGAACGACATGCGCTCGACGTTGCGCAGCACCGGCGTGACCAGGCCCTTCTCGGTCGACACGGCGATCGAGATGTCCGAGTAGCCGTGGTAGATGATGTCGTCGCCGTCGATGGAGGCATTGACCAGCGGGAAGCGCTGCAGCGCGTTGGCAGCGGCCTTCACGAAGAAGCTCATGAAGCCGAGCTTGATGCCGTGGGCCTTGACGAACTCGTCCTGCAGTTCCTTGCGCGCCGCCGACACCTTGGACAGGTCGACTTCGTTGAAGGTGGTCAGCATGGCGGTGGAGTTCTTCGACTCCATCAGGCGCTCGGCGATGCGCTTGCGGATGCGGGTCATCGGCACGCGTTCTTCCGGACGTGCGCCACCGGCCTTGCCGGCGCCGCCGTTGCGGGCGAAGTTGACGATGTCTTCCTTGGTGACGGCGCCACGACGGCCGGTGCCGTCGACGTCGGCCGGGTTCACGCCTTCGGTGATGGCGGTGAAGCGGGCGCCCGGCGGCAGCGCGTCGGCAGCCGACTTGGCAGCCGGGGCCGGGGCAGCGGCGGCGGCCGGAGCAGCAGCGGCCGGAGCGGCCTCAGCCTTCTTCTCTTCGGCAGCCGGGGCCGGTGCAGCAGCCACGGCGCCTTCTTCGATGATCGCCACGACCTGGCTGGAAGTGACGGTGTCGCCTTCCTTGAACTTGATTTCCTTGATCACGCCATCGACCGGCGACGGCACTTCCAGGACGACCTTGTCGGTTTCCAGGTCAAGCAGGTTTTCGTCGCGCTTGACGGCGTCGCCCACCTTCTTGTGCCAGGTGGCGATGGTGCCGTCGGCGACGGATTCGGGCAGTACCGGGGCTTTGACTTCGGTGGCCATGCGGGAGCTTCCTGGTTTGTCTTCTAAATAGGGGGAGAGTTATTCAGCGAACGAGTCGTTGAACGGGTTGACCAGTGCATCGGCGACCAGCTGCTGCTGTTCGCGGACGTGGTCAGCCATGTGACCGGCAGCCGGCGAAGCCGAACGTGCGCGACCGGCGTAGTGCAGGCTCTGGCCATCGGCCAGGCAGAACTGCAGGTGGTGGCGGATCTGGTACCACGCGCCCTGGTTCTGCGGTTCTTCCTGCGTCCACACCACGTCGGTGGCCTTGCCGTACTTCTTCAGTTCGGCAGCCAGCAGCGCACGCGGGAACGGGTACAGCTGCTCCACGCGGATGATCGCCACGTCGTCCTGGCCACGCTTGGTCTGGTCTTCCAGCAGGTCGTAGTAGACCTTGCCCGAGCACAGCACCACGCGCTTGACCTTCTTGGCATCTGCATTGGCATCGCCGATCAGGTGCTGGAACTCGCCATTGGCCAGCTCGTCCAGGGTCGACACGGCCAGCTTGTGGCGCAGCAGCGACTTGGGCGACATCACCACCAGCGGCTTGCGGGTGGTCAGGTGCTGCTGGCGACGCAGCATGTGGAAGGCCTGCGCCGGGGTCGACGGCACCACCACCAGCATGTTCTCCAGCGCGCACAGCTGCAGGAAGCGCTCCAGGCGCGCCGAGCTGTGTTCCGGGCCCTGACCTTCATAGCCATGCGGCAGCAGCAGGGTCAGGCCGGAGATGCGGCCCCACTTTGCTTCGCCGGCGGCGATGAACTGATCGATCACCACCTGGGCGCCGTTGGCGAAGTCGCCGAACTGGCCTTCCCAGATGCACAGGGTGTTCGGATCGGTGGTCGAGAAACCGTACTCGTAGGCCATCACTGCTTCTTCGCTGAGCAGCGAATCGATGACGGTGGCCTTCTCCGGCGAATCCACCAGCTGCCGCAGCGGCAGGTAGCAGTTGTCGGTCTTCTGGTCGTGCAGGATCGCGTGGCGGTGAGTGAACGTGCCGCGGCCGACGTCCTGGCCGACCAGGCGCAGCGCACTGCCTTCATCCAGCAGGGTGGCGTAGGCCAGGTTCTCGGCAAAGCCCCAGTCGCCCGGGATCTCGCCGGCAGCCATCTTGCGGCGGTCGTCGTACACCTTGGACACGCGCGAGTGCAGCTGCACTTCTTCGGGCACGGTGTTGATCAGCTTGGCCAGCGCGACCAGCTTGTCCTTGTCGACCTTCGTCGACACCGGATCGGACAGCTTGCCTTCCAGCAGCTTCGGCCAATCAACGAACAGCGGGCTGGTCGGCGGGGTCTTTTCGACCTTGGCCAGCTCGGTGGTCACTTCACCGGCATCGAGCTTCTCGCGGTACGCATCGACCATCGCCTTGCCGGCGCCGGCGGCGATCACGCCTGCCTTTTCCAGCTGCTCGGCGTACATCTCGCGGGTGGTGGCGTGCTTGCGGATCACCTGGTACATCAGCGGCTGGGTGATCGCCGGCTCGTCGGCCTCGTTGTGGCCCCAACGGCGGTAGCACATCAGGTCGATGACCACGTCCTTGGCGAACTTCTGGCGGAACTCGAACGCCAGCTGCGCGGCGAACACCACCGCTTCCGGATCATCGCCGTTCACGTGCAGCACCGGGGCGGCAATCATCTTCGCCACGTCGGTGGCATAGCGCGTGGAGCGCGTGTCCTGCGGATTGGAGGTGGTGAAGCCGACCTGGTTGTTGACCACGATGTGCACGGTGCCGCCAACGGCGAAGCCGCGGGCCTGSGACATCTGGAACAGCTCCATSACCACGCCCTGGCCGGAGAAGGCCGCGTCGCCGTGGATCAGGATCGGCATCACCTGCTTGCGKGCGGTGTCCTTGCGGCGTTCCTGGCGCGAACGCACCGAGCCGGCAACCACCGGGTCGGCGATTTCCAKGTGCGACGGGTTGAACGCCAGSGCCAGRTGSACSGSGCCRCCCKSGGTGGMSACGTCGGCGGAGAAGCCCATGTGGTACTTCACATCGCCGGCCGARGCGTGCTCGTCGTGCTCGAACTTGCCTTCGAATTCGTCGAACAGCTTGCGCGGGTTCTTGCCGAGGGTGTTGACCAGCACGTTCAGTCGGCCGCGGTGGGCCATGCCGATCACCACGTCCTTGACGCCATCCTTGCCGGCGCTGCGGATGATGGTGTCCATCATCGGGATCAGCGAGTCGCCGCCTTCCAGCGAGAAGCGCTTCTGGCCGACGTACTTGGTGTGCAGGTAGCGCTCGAGGCCTTCGGCGGCGGTCAGGCGCTCCAGCGTGCGGCGCTGGGTGTCAGCGTCCAGCTGGTAGTTGCCACCTGCCAGTTCCAGCTTCTTGTAGATCCACTGGCGCTGCTCGACCTCGGAGATGTGCATGAACTCCGCACCGATCGAACCGGTGTAGGTCGCCTTCAGGCGCGCCAGCAGGTCACGCAGCTTCATGCGCGGCTGGCCACCCACGCCGCCGGTGCTGAACTCGCTGTTGAGGTCAGCATCGGACAGGTTGTGGAAGGGCAGGCCGAGGTCCGGGGTGTTGACCGGAGAGGCCAGGCCCAGCGGGTCCAGGCGGGCGTCCAGATGACCACGCGAACGGTAGGCGGTGATCAGACGACCGACATTGCGCTCGCGCTCATCGCCTGCACCGGTGCCGGTGCCTGCTTTCAGCGCATCCTTGGCCGCGTCCGCGATGTGGGAAATGACGGCCGAGTGCGGAATGTCGCCCGCTTCGCGGCCCTTGAAGCCGTCGAAGTAGGTTTTCCATTTGGGATCGACACTATCCGGGGAGACCAGGTACTGCTCGTACAGGTCCTCGACATAGGAGGCGTTGCCGCCGGCGAGTTGCGAAGATTGCGCAAACTGCTTCAGTTGATTGTCCACGATGGAGGGTGCTGATTCGCTTTGTGGGGTATGGCTTCAGAAGGACCCGGCACGAAGATGAATAGCCATGCACGGGCGCGTTCAAACGGCCAAATTGTACCCCCATCCGGACACGAAGGGGCAGCGACGAGGGCATCGGGCGTCCCCCGGTGTCGGTCCCAGACAGGTTGAGCGCACCGGTCGCGGTCAGATGCCGAGTGCGCGCAATTCGCTGCATTCGCGCGAACGGTCCCAGACACGCTGCAATTGCTGCTCGAACGGCTGCGAACGTGCCGGCAGCGCGATTGCCGATTCGCCGTCGAGGCGATGGCCGATGAGACGAAAGTAGAAGTCGCCTGCATCGTTGAGCAGGCAGGCCGAGGCCAGGGCGCGATCGATCGGATCGGCGACCTCGCGGAACTGGATCACACTGGGAAGGCGCTGGAACAGCGCCAGCAGCGGCGCACCGGCACTGGCGATGGCTGCGGCGTCATGCACGATCACCCGCAGCTGCTTGTCGTGGCGGGCGGTGACGAAGCGGCGCAGGGCCGCCTGTACCGGTGGCGCATCCAGCAGGCCGGGGTCCAGCTGCCGGCTGTGCAGCCACAATCGACGGCGGGCGCGGTGGATGATCGCCGTGGTGATCGCCACCGCTTCAGCGCGGCTGTCGATGGCGGAAACGGCCTGCAGGCGGCGCCGCATCTGCTGGTGGCCAATGCCAGCTTCTTCGAATTCGGGGCCTTCCGGAAGGAAGCCCTGGCGGGCGTAGAAGTCGCGTGCCGGCAGCTGCGCATGCAGGTGCAGCTCGGCCAGGCCGAGCTGGCGCCCGGCCTGCACCAGTGCCTCAAGCAGGGCCTCGCCAATGCCGTGGCCGCGATACGCCGCCAGCACCGCCATGCGGCCGATGCGGCCATCGGGCGCCAGCCGCCCGGTGCCGACCGGATGCCCGTCGGCATCCAGCGCCAGCACGTGGGCACAGACCGGATCCAGGGCATCGCGCTCCAGGGCGGCGTCGATGCCCTGTTCCTGCACGAACACCCGCTGGCGCACGTCGTGGATGGCGACGTGGGCCTCGGCGTGACTGACCTGCTGGACCCGCAGCGGGCTCATGGCTCAGCCGCGGCCGGCGTCGCTGTCGTCTTCGTCGTGGTCATCGAAGTTGACGATCACTTCAATACCGTCGTCGTGCACGGTCACCAGATGGACGTCATCGGACATCGAGTCAGCCTCGATCACCTCGACCTGCTCGTGGCCCTCGATCACTTCACCCAGCACCGCTTCCTCCTCGTCGGCGTACACCTCGTTCGGATCGATCAGCTGGAACACGCCGCCGACCAGCAACTGCTGGACCACCGCACGGCCCTTGTCGGACAGACCGCGGTAGGCGGCGGCGTCGAGCTGCTCGGCACCTGCCAGGCGCTGCGCGTCCTTGACCGGCAGGGCGAAGTCCTGGCCACTGACATACAGGCTGGCACCGCGCTTGGCCCGGCGCCAGGCCAGGCGCGCCCACGGGTGGCGCTGCAGCAGCAGGCCCGACTGCAGGGCCTCGAGCACTTCTTCCTGTGGCGGCGCGGCCTGGTGGGCCATCACCTCGCCGGCGGCGCGGTAGGTGGTGATGAAGCGGCCGAACCAGTCACCCAGCTTGTCCGGATCGTTCATGCGGATGGCGTTGAGCGCGGTGATCACCCGCGCCATCGCCACGGTGTCGATCTCGTTCGGGTCGGCCGGTGCCTTCAGGTCGGCGTCCTGGTAGCGGATGTTCTCGTCGGCGTCGGCGATCAACGTGTCCAGGTAGTCACTGATCAGCTCGGCCGAAGACGGTGCGCGCATGCCGAACGAGAACGTCAGGCACGGGTCTTCGGCAACGCCGTGATGCGGCACGTTCGGCGGCAGGTACAGCATGTCGCCCGGCGCCAGCACCCAGTCGTGGGTCGGCTTGAACACTTCCAGCAGCTTCAGTTCCACGTCGGGGCGGAAGCCCAGCGGCGGGCGCTTGCCCTTGATCGATTCACTGGCATCGATCTGCCAGCGGCGGTGGCCGTGGGCCTGCAGCAGGAACACGTCGTACTGGTCGACATGGGCACCGACCGAGCCACCGGTAGCGGCGAAGCTGATCATCACATCGTCCATGCGCCAGCGCGGCAGGAAGCTGAAGTGTTCGATCAGGGCGCGCACGTCCTTGTCCCATTTGTCCACGTCCTGCACCAGCAGGGTCCAGTCGTGGTCGGGCAGGGCGGGGAAGATGTCTTCCTGGAACGGGCCGCTGCGCACGCGCCAGCCGTCCTGGGCCTTGTCGTGCTCGATCAGGCGGGCCAGCACGCCCTCTTCGCAGGCCAGGCCGGCCAGGTCTTCCGGCTGTACCGGGGTCTGGAAATCCGGGAAGGCATTGCGGATCAGCAGCGGGCGTTTCTGCCAGAAGTCACGCAGGAAGGTGGCCGGTGCCATGCCCAGCGGCTGGCCGCGGCGGGCGGTGACTTCGATCAGGGGGGAGGAGGACTTGCGGGCGGCCATGGGGGAGTTCCTTGCAGCGGAAAGCGGGAGGGGCGGCGTGGCGGGCCGCCAAGGACTCCATTGTCCGACGTTCGATGGGATTGCGCACGTGTGCTGGTTTGTCGCGGGGTGTCCGGCCAACGGCGGAGCCCCTCGTGGCGGTCAGGCTCACAAGCAAAAGCCGCGCTTGGCCGGGCGGGTGGGCCATGCAGGGGACGCTGCAAGTCCCCCTCCGGGGCCCGGCCCAGCCGCTGGCGGCTGGGCGTTCGGTCGCTCGCGAAGCATTGCTTCGCAAGCAAAGCGCCCTCACCCCTGTAAGCTCGATGGCGCCATCCATGGCGCCAACGCCCCTGCATGGCCCACCCGCCCGGCCCCTGACAGTTTCCTGCGGGGTCCGCCACGGAATGGAAGAAGAAAATCAAAGGCAACAGCGGGTCGCGCGCTGCGCTTGCTCCAACTGCCTTCGCCATAAAAAGAGGGACGCGGCGAAGCCGCGTCCCTCTCTCAAATTCCGTCCGACAACCCAATGCTCTTCGAACCGTCACCGGACAACTGTCAGAGGTGGGGCGGGATGGGCCAGCGGGACCGTTGGCGCCATGGATGGCGCCATCGAGCCCCCATGGATGGGTTCACGGCGTGTCCCGCTGGCCCATCCCGACCCGCCCAGCTAGCAGTAATCCAGAGCCGCTTTTGACGTTGCTGCTGCCGTTGCTGCTGCCTGCCGCAGGCAGCGCCCGCGGCCGCCGCCGCAAGGAAAACCCTTAAATCTTCTTCGCCAGCGACTCGGCCAGGCCGGTGTAGCTGCCCGGGGTCATCTCCAGCAGGCGCTGCTTGGCATCGGCCGGCAGCTCCAGCCCCTGCACGAAGGTGCGCATCGACTCGGCCGTGATGCCCTGGCCACGGGTGAGCGCCTTCAGCTGCTCGTACGGGTTCGGCAGCCCATGGCGGCGCATCACCGTCTGCACGGCCTCGGCCAGCACTTCCCACGCCGCATCCAGATCGGCGTCCAGGCGCTGCGGGTTCACTTCCAGCTTGCCCAGGCCCTTGGCCAGCGAATCCAGCGCCACCTGGCTGTGACCGAACGCGGTGCCCAGCGCGCGCAGCACGGTGGAATCGGTCAGGTCACGCTGCCAGCGGCTGATCGGCAGCTTCGCGCTGAAATGCTCGAACAGCGCGTTGGCGATGCCGAAGTTGCCTTCGGCGTTCTCGAAATCGATCGGGTTGACCTTGTGCGGCATSGTCGACGAMCCGACTTCGCCTTCCTTCAGGCGCTGCTTGAAATAGCCCAGCGAGACGTAGCCCCAGATGTCGCGGGCCAGGTCGATCAGGATGATGTTGGCGCGGCGGGCGGCATCACCGATCTCGGCGATGTTGTCGTGCGGCTCGATCTGGGTGGTGTACGGGTTGAACACCAGCCCCAGCCCGGTCACGAAGCGCTYGGCGAAGGCCGGCCAGTCCACATCCGGGTAGCTGGCGATGTGCGCGTTGTAGTTGCCGACGGCGCCGTTGATCTTGCCGGTCAGTTCAACCGCGGCGATCTGCCGGCGCTGGCGTTCCAGGCGGGCGACCACGTTSGCCAGYTCCTTGCCCAGCGTAGTCGGCGAGGCSGKCTGRCCGTGGGTGCGCGACAGCATCGGCTGGCTGGCCTGGGTATGGGCCAGCGTGCGCAGTGCAGTGGCGATGCCGTCCAGGGTCGGCAGCAGCACCTCGCGACGGGCCTGTTCCAGCATCAGGCCGTAGCTGAGGTTGTTGATGTCTTCGCTGGTGCAGGCGAAATGCACGAACTCCAGCGCCGGCGCCAGCTCGGCATCGTCCTTCAGCTGTTCCTTGATGAAGTACTCCACCGCCTTGACGTCATGGTTGGTGGTGCGCTCGATCTCCTTCACGCGCGCGGCCTGGGCCGGGCTGAAGCCGCTGGCCAGTGCACGCAGGCGGACAATGGCAGCGTCGGAGAACGCGGCCAGCTCGACGATGCCCGGCTCGGCGGCCAGGGCCAGCAGCCACTCCACTTCGACCGTGACACGGGCCTTGATCAGGCCGTACTCGGAGAAGATCGGGCGCAGGGCGTCGACCTTGCCGGCATAGCGGCCATCGAGCGGGGACAGGGCGAGCAGGGCGGATTCGGACATGTCGGCAGGGCTGGGACGAGCGGCGGGGCCGATATTCTACGACGCGTGGCCTTCGCATGCTCGGTAGCGCCGGGCCATGCCCGGCGGATGGTGGCCGCGCTGCGCGCTCGCCGGGCGCGGCCCGGCGCTACCCGTTCAATCGGCCCTGCGGATGAAACGATCTGGCCCGTCCTCGCCATCCCACGCTGCGGACAAGGGAGTATCGTTGTTGCAGCCGCCAGCCCGGGAAGCGACACCCTGCCAGCCGCCGCTTTCCTTTCCCCAACTGAAGTAGTGCGGAGTTGATGCAATGAGCAAAGCTGCAAGCAAGCGTGCCCCCAAGGGATTCCGGATCGAGCACGACAGCATGGGCGAGCTGCAGGTGCCTGCCGACGCCCTGTGGGGCGCGCAGACCCAGCGCGCTGTACAGAATTTCCCGGTGTCGGGCCAGCGCATGCCGCGCGGTTTCATCCGTGCGCTGGGCCTGGTCAAGGCCGCTGCCGCCGGCGTCAATGCCGAGCTGGGCCATCTGCCGAAGACCGTGGCCAAGGCCATCCAGTCTGCCGCGGCTGAAGTGGCGGACGGCACGTGGGACGCGCAGTTCCCGATCGACGTTTACCAGACCGGCTCGGGTACGTCCTCGAACATGAATGCCAACGAGGTCATCGCCACCCTGGCCAATCGCGCCGGCAAGGCCGGCAAGACCACGGTGCACCCGAACGATCACGTCAACCAGGGGCAGAGCTCCAACGACGTGATTCCAACGGCGCTGCGCGTGTCGGCCGTGCTGGCCACCCATGAGCAGCTGCTGCCGGCGCTGGTGCACCTGCGCCGGACGCTGGACAAGAAGGGCCGCAGCCTGCGCAAGGTGGTCAAGACCGGCCGCACCCATCTGATGGATGCGATGCCGCTGACCTTCGAACAGGAATTCGGTGCATGGTCGGCGCAGCTGGCCTCGGCCCAGGAGCGCATCGAGGACAGCCTCAAGCGCGTGCGCCGCCTGCCGCTGGGCGGTACCGCCATCGGCACCGGCATCAATGCCGACCCGCGCTTTGGTGCGCAGGTTGCCAAGGCGCTGAAGCAGCAGACCGGCTTCAAGTTCGACAGCGCCGAGAACAAGTTCGAAGGCCTGGCCGCGCAGGACGATGCGGTGGAACTGTCGGGCCAGCTCAATGCGCTGGCGGTAGCCCTGATCAAGATCGCCAACGACCTGCGCTGGATGAACGCCGGCCCGCTGGCGGGCCTGGGCGAGATCGAACTGCCGGCACTGCAGCCGGGCTCCTCGATCATGCCGGGCAAGGTCAATCCGGTGATCCCGGAGGCGACGGTGATGGCCTGCGCGCAGGTGATCGGCCACCACACGGCGATCACCGTGGCGGGCCAGACCGGCAACTTCCAGCTCAACGTGACGCTGCCGCTGATCGCGGTGAACCTGCTCGATGGCATCGGCCTGCTGGCCAATGTGTCGACCCTGCTGGCCGACAGCGCCATTGCCGGCCTGAAGGTGCGCGAGGACCGTGTGGCCGAGGCGCTGGCGCGCAATCCGATCCTGGTGACCGCGCTGAACCCGATCATCGGTTATGAGAAGGCCGCAGCGATTGCCAAGCGCGCCTACAAGGAGCAGCGCCCGGTGCTGGACGTGGCGCTGGAAGACAGTGGCCTGGCCGAAGCCGAGCTGCGCCGCCTGCTGGATCCGGCCGCGTTGACGGCCGGTGGCATCCAGGCCGGTGGCGGTGGTGCCGGCGGCTGATCGAGCGGTGTGCGGGCCGAGGTCCGCACCCACTACAGGCGAGAAAGAAGAACGCCGCCCGGGAGGGCGGCGTTGTTCGTTTCAGCGACGGTCGGCGACGATGTTGCCGAAGGTCTCGGTGTAATCCTTGAACTCGGGAATGGTCTGCACCAGGTCCGGCGGAATCACCTGCATGCCCTCCGGCGGCACGATCTTGACCGGCTGCATGTTGGGGTCGGCCGGTGCGGCCACCAGCGTGTTCTGGCGCAGCACCTGCAGCTTGCCGAACATCGTCTGCAGCATCTGCTTCTGTTCGGCGTTGAGCGGGATCAGGATCTCGTCGATCTTCATCTGCCCGTCGGGCAGGATGATGATGTTCGGTGCCGGCTGGCGGCGAACGGTCACGATGCTCTCGCTGACCGAGATCTTGGGTTTGCCACGCTCGGCGCGGTGGTTGCGGTAGTCCTGGTCACAGCCGACCAGGCCCAGGCAGAGCAGGGCGGCCAGCAGCAGAAACAGCTTTTTCATGGCGGTTCGATGAAGTGCATCCGGGGCTGCCATTGTAAGCCCGCCGGGGCGCAGCGGCCGGCAACGCAGGTGCGCGGCCGGCCGGGTGCGCTGATCTGTCACAGGGGTCAGCGGTTGACGACCGTGTCCTTGCCGCAGTCGTCCACATCGCTCTGGTCCATCGTGGCGTAGGGCTTGAACGCCGGCAGCGAGGCAGCCAGGGCCTGCTGGCTGGCCAGCATGGCCGGCATGCGGTCGCAGATGCGCTTGGCCTGCGCTTCGATCCTGGCGGCCTCGGCGTTGATCCGTTTCTCGATGCCTTCGCTGTCACCGCTGAAGATGCCCTTCAGTGCTTCACCGGCAGCGTTGGCGCCGAGCTTGGCACCTGCCAGGCCGACGTCCATGCCGTCCATCGCCACCGCCACCACGTTGCCACGGTAATCAAGCAGCTGGCGACGCTGGCCATCGTCCAGCGCCACCGGCTTGCCACCGATCAGCAGCTGTCCCTGCGGGGTGATCTCCGCGCGTGGCTGGTTGTCGGCCGAGATCTTGATGTTGCCTTCGGCGATTTCCCTGCGGGCGTCATCCATCGCCTCCTTGACGGTCTGGCCGACGCCGCCCGCGGTCTCGGCCACCGCCTTGCCGGCGGTCTTGTCGGGGCTGGACGTGTCGCCACAGGCGATCAGCGGCAGGCACAGCAGGGCAGCAGGCAGCAGGCGCAGCAGACTCATGGCATTCCCCTCGGATCGGATGGTTGGACGTTACTTGCCGCGCGGCAGGGTGATGGTGCCGGACACGTTGCGATGCTGGACATCGCCGCTGCCGCTGTGCTCGACGGTGAGGTTGCCGCGCACGCCGTCGACATCGATGTCGCCCGAGCCGTGGCTGCGCACGCGGACATTGCCGCCGACCTGCTCGATATCGACGTTGCCGGAGCCGACCACGCCGACCTCGACGTTCCCCTGCACCTGCTTGAAGCCGATGTCGCCCGAACCGACGGTATCCAGCCGCGCGTTGCCACGCACGTCGGTCACCTTCAGGTCACCGGAACCGACCGTGCCGACGCTGGCATCACCGCCGATGTTGCGGGCGTTGACGTCGCCCGAACCCAGCGAGAGCAGGTTGAACGATGCGGCGCCATCGACGTCCAGGTCGCCCGAACCCACGGCGGCATGCACGCTGCCACGGGTGCCGCGGGCGATGCCATCACCGGAGCCCACGTCCATGCTCAGCGACTGCGCGTTCTCGATGCTGCCATCGCCCGAGCCGATCTTGAACTGCAGCGGCAGGTTGTCCGGCACGCTGCCACGGATGTCCAGCCAGGCGTAGCTGTTACCCATCGACAGCGCGTCGCGGCTGTCGCGGCGCAGGCTCACCACCAGCTTGTCGCCCACGCGGCGCTGGTCCAGCACCAGCTGGTCCAGCCAGTCCTTGTTGGACGCGCACGCGCGGCCTTCGAGCTGGCCGCCACCGGYGCTGGCMACCACCTTCAGGTCATGCTGGTTGATCTCGAACACCACCGCTTTGGCACCGGCCGCGTCGATCTTCAACGCGCGCGGCGCGGAGAACTTGCAGTTCGGTGCATCGGCGGCCAGCGCCGACAGCGGCAACAGCAACAGTGCAGTACAGGCAATCAAGGAACGCATGGGTGGTGCCTCCAGGTTGACGATCAGATTTCGCCAGCGCGCTTGCGCAGGCGGATGGCGATGAAGATGAAGGCCACGCCGAAGGCCGCGCCGATCCACAGGTCGGGCATCGCCAGCGACTTGAGCTGGGCAGAGGGCGCCATCAGCGCCACGATCGAGTCCAGATCCTGCCTGGATTCACCGCCACCGGCGCGGTACAGCAGATCCATTCCCGGCATCGCACCCAGCAGCAGACGGCCGACGATGTGTTGCCAGAACCAGCCGGTGGTCAGGTCGAACAGGTGCATCAGCTTGGTGGTGCTGACGATGATGCCGGCGAACAGCGGCAGCATCACTGCCCAAAGGAACGGCTTGCTCCGTGCCCAGGCCGAGCACAGCAGCAGCCAGCCCGCAGTGGGCAGCGCCCACAGGGCGTACACCGGGATGGACACGAACATGCCCATGACCAGGCTCATCGGATTGGCAGGTCCCACGATCAACTGCATCGCATCGCCGCCGTGGGAGACCACCACCAGGCACAGTATCAGCATGAAAACGAGCAGGGTCAGGCTGGAAGCGATGATGGCGATGAGCGGTGCGACGATCAGTGCACTGAGCACCTTGGACAGTACGGTCTGGGTGTCCGACAGCGGCAGCGACTTCCAGAACAGGATGCTGCGGTCGCGGCGATCGTCATACAGGGCGCCCAGGCAATAGAAGAACACCACAAAGGCAAGCACGATCAGTGGCCAGGACGAGGTCAATACCATCGCCAGGTCCAGGCCGTTGCCCAGGTCGGCCATGTCCTTGGCGCTGATGTCGCGGGTCAGCACGGCCAGATCCAGGCCGTTGATGTTCACGCTCTCGCCGTCGATGTGCAGGCCGCCGTCGCGGGCGGCACGATGCAGGGCGAACAGGCCCAGGCCGATGCCGATGCCGCTCATCAGCAGCGAGACGATGCCGGCGATCACCGGGGCGTACAGGAAACCACCGCGGTTTTCCCAGTATTCGCGCTTGAGCAGCCAGCGCAGGGTGCCTGCGGGACTGACAGGATGGTTGACGGCATTCATGCGTAGGTCCCCTTCATGACAGCGACGAACAGATCGGCAAGGCCGGCGTTGCGGGTTTCACCCAGGCTGGCCAGCTGGCTGCGTGGCACCCCGTCGAACAGCAGGACGGTCTTGCCGAAGGCCTGGCTGCGCTCGTCGATGGGCTTCAGTGCGCGGGCGGTTTCAAGCTGGTCGGCACCGACCAGCAGTTCGGTATAGCGGTCGCCGACTTCGTCCATTTCCGCATTGAGGACGATGCGACCATCGCGGATGAACATCACGTCGGTGAGGATGTGCTCGATCTCTTCCACCTGGTGGGTGGTGACGATGATCGTCTTCTGCTCGTCGAAGTAGTCTTCCAGCAGGCGCTGGTAGAACTCCTTGCGGTACAGGATGTCCAGGCCGAGCGTGGGTTCGTCCAGCACCAGCACCTTGGCGTCGATGGCCATCACCAGGGCCAGGTGCAGCTGCACGATCATGCCCTTGGACAGTTCGCGCACGCGCTGCTTCGGCTGCAGCTTGGTGTTGGCCAGGAAGCGTTCGCAACGGGCGCGATCAAAGCGGGGGTGCACGCCGGCGACGAAGTCGATCGCCTCACGCACCTTCAGCCAGCGCGGCAGCACGGCGACATCGGCGATGAAGCAGATGTCGTTCATCAGATCGTCGCGGTGCACGCGCGGGTCACGGCCGAGCACGCTCAGCTCGCCTTCCACCGAGGTCAGGCCGAGCACCGCCTTCAGCGCGGTGGTCTTGCCGGCACCATTGGGGCCGATCAGGCCGATGATGCGGCCTGCCGGAATGGAGAAGCTGGCGTTGTCGAGCGCGAGCGTGTTCTTGTAAGCCTTGCGAAGGCCACGGGCGGTAATGACAGCGTCGCTTGGCACAGCGGTAGTGGGACTGGCATTCATCAGAATTTCCCCTGGGGCAACAATTCGTCGAGACTCAGGCCCAGTCGCTGGATGCGTTCCAGTACGGCCGGCCATTCTTCATTGAGGAAGCGTTCGCGCTCGCTGCTGCGCAGCTGCGTGGCCGCCTGTTCGGTCATGAACATGCCCAGCCCGCGGCGCTTCTCGACCAGGCCTTCATCGGCCAGCTCCTGGTAGGCGCGCGAAACGGTGATGGGGTTGAGCTGGTAATCGGCGGCCACCTGGCGCACCGAAGGAAGGGCATCGCCCGGCTTGAGGATTCCGTCAAGCATCATGGCGATCACGCGTTCCTTCAGCTGGCGGTAGATGGGAGCGCCGTCGCTCCACTGGATGTCGCTCATATTCAGCTCCGTGGGGTCAGCGGCTGTGCGAACGAGAAATACGGCATGGACAGGGAGCTGTGCAGCCGACGCGGGGGGGAGGGGGAGGGAGCGGCATTCCCTGCCGTGGGTGCTGCTGCGTCCTGCGTACTGTCTTCGGAGAGGGTGGGGGAGGACGCGGCCGGCGGTGCCGGCATGGCCAGCCAGACCAGTACGAACAGGGTTGATACCGCGGTGACCGCGGGGGCGGCAAGGCTGCGACGCATCCGGCTGTTCATGGTTCCCCCTGTCTCAGGTGACTGGTGTTGTATGCAACTATAACACCGGCACGCCTGTGTGCAAGTCCTGTCCCCACCCAACTGATGGCAGGGGTGGTCACGGCACCRCAATATTCGTTCAACCGCTTGATATGCATCGAAAAAGAGAAACTGCGGAGGCGCGTTTTCAGTCGGCCTCCCATTCAGCCATGTCCATGCTATGTCATCAGCAGCGGGCTGGGACGCGCGGCAGACTGCTTCCGCCACGCCGTGCAAAGCGCGACAACGCATGCGCTCCAGAGACGTGCAGACCCCGGTGCTATAGTTCGGCCGATTCCCGGCCCGTCACGGCCGGACCCCTGGAATGGCTACCGCGGACCGTCTCCCATGCCTTTGTCGACTGCCTCCTCGCGCCGCCTTCGCGGCCTGTCCCTGTTGACCCTGCTGGCCGCAGGCCTGGCCACGTCGGCCGCCGCTTCGGCCGCCGATCTGCTGGATCTGTCGTACCGGCCGCTGGCGGGCAAGCAGCAGGTCAACCTGCAGCAGCGTTACCACGGGCAGGTGCTGCTGGTGGTCAATACGGCAAGCAAGTGCGGCTATACCCCGCAGTACGAGGGTCTGGAAGCGCTGCAGAAGCAGTACGCCGGCAAGGGATTTGCCGTGCTCGGCTTCCCGTCCAACGATTTCAAGGGGCAGGAGCCGGGTGATGAAAAGCAGATCCAGGATTTCTGCACGCTTACCTATGGTGTGAAATTCCCGATGTTCGAAAAGGTGCACGTGACCGGCGCGCAGGCCACGCCGCTGTATCAGCGCTTGACCGCCGCCACCGGCGTGGCGCCGGCGTGGAATTTCCACAAGTATCTGGTCGGACGCGATGGCACGGTCATTGCCCAGTTCGCCAGCAAGGTCACCCCGGATGATCCGCAGCTGAAAGCGGCCATCGACAAGGCGCTGGCGGCACCGGCCGCACATTGAATGCCGGCACGGATGCCTCGACATCGACGGCATGCGTGCGACAATACGTGTTTTCGCGCCGACGTCGGCGTCCAGTCACTTCCAGGAATGCAGCGAATGAAAATGGGAATGCGCGGCGCCGCGGCGTCGGTTCTGATTCTGGCGATGGGCACCTCCGGTGTCGCCCTGTCGCAACAACCGGCCGCTCCTTCGGCCGCCAAGGAGACCGCACCCTTGAATTCCCCCAAGCAGAAGCTCGGCTACGCCATTGGTCTGGATGTGGCCAAGTCGTTCGCGCCGATCGCCGATGAAATCGATGCAGCCGCGCTGCGCACTGCCGTGGAGCGTTCCTTCGAAGGCCTGCAGCCGCAGATCACCCAGGAACAGGCCAAGGCGACCGATGCCGCCCTGCGCCAGGTGGTGATGGCCCGCAGCGGCCAGCAGGTGCCGGGCGTCGCGCCGGGCTCGCAGCCGGCGAAGGTCGATCGGGTCAAGGTCGCGCAGATGATCGGTGCTTATTCGGTGGGTCCGTCGCTGGCACAGCTGAAGGACGATATCGATACCGCTTCGCTGTTTGACGCGATCAACACTGGCCTGAGCAAGGGCCAGCCGAAGATGAGCGAAGCCGATGCCACTGCCACCATCCAGTCGTTCATGGGTGCCAAGCAGGCCGAGATGCAGGCCAAGGCCGCACAGGCAGCGCAGACCAACCGTCAGGAAGGCAACGCGTTCCTGGCCAAGAACAAGACCCAGCCGGGCGTGGTGACCACCCCGTCGGGCCTGCAGTACCAGGTGATCCGTCCGGGCAGTGGCGAGCGTCCGTTGCCCTCCAGCAAGGTGCGCGTGAACTACGAAGGCAAGCTGCTCAACGGCACGGTGTTCGACAGTTCCGCGGGCCGTGGCCCGGCCGAATTCGGTCTGGACCAGGTCATCAAGGGCTGGACCGAGGGCGTGGCCCTGATGCCGGTCGGCTCGAAGTACCGCTTCTGGATCCCGGGTGAACTGGCATACGGCGAGAACGGCACCCCGGGTGGTCCGATCGGTCCGAACTCCACCCTGACCTTCGACGTCGAGCTGCTGGGCGTTCTGCCGTAAGCCAACACGGAGTCAGCACGGATATGCGCGTTGCGATTTTTGGTACCGGCTACGTAGGTCTGGTGACCGGCACCTGCCTGGCCGACGTTGGCCACCAGGTGGTCTGTGTCGATATCGACCAGGCCAAGGTGGATGGCCTCAACCGGGGCATCATCCCGATCTACGAGCCCGGCCTGGAGCCGATGGTGAAGGCCAACCACGCCGCGTCGCGGYTGGTGTTCACCACCGACGCGGCGACCGCCATCGGCCACGGCCAGGTGGTGTTCATCGCCGTGGGCACGCCGCCGGACGAGGATGGCAGCGCCGATCTGCAGTACGTGCTGGCCGTGGCCCGCACCATCGGTCGGTACATTTCGGTGCCGACCGTGGTGGTCAACAAGTCGACGGTGCCGGTAGGCACCGCCGACAAAGTGCGTGCGGCCATTGCCGAGGAGCTGGCGGCGCGTGGGGCGGATATCGCCTTCGACGTGGTGTCCAACCCCGAATTCCTGAAGGAAGGYGACGCCGTTGCCGACTGCATGCGGCCTGACCGCATCATCATCGGTGCGACCAGCGCCGAGTCGGTCGCAGTGATGCGTCGCCTGTACGCACCGTTCAATCGCAACCACGATCGCGTGGTGGAGATGGACGTGCGTTCGGCCGAGCTGACCAAGTACGCCGCCAATGCAATGCTGGCAACCAAGATTTCGTTCATGAATGAAATCGCCAACATCGCCGAGCGCGTGGGCGCCGACGTCGAGCAGGTCCGCCAGGGCATCGGTTCGGATCCGCGTATTGGCTGGCACTTCATCTATCCGGGTGCCGGTTACGGCGGTTCGTGTTTTCCCAAGGACGTGCAGGCACTGGCGCGCACCGCGCAGCAGGCCGGCCTGGAGCCGAAACTGCTGAACGCGGTGGAGGCGGTCAATGAATCGCAGAAGGGGCACCTGTTTGCCCTGATCCAGCGCCACTACGACAAGGGCGAAGGCGAAGGCGTGCGCGGCAGGACGTTCGCCGTGTGGGGCCTGGCGTTCAAGCCGAACACCGATGACATGCGCGAGGCCTCCAGCCGCCGCCTGCTGGCCCAGTTGTGGGAAGGCGGTGCGACAGTGCGCGCCTACGATCCGGAGGCGATGCATGAATCGCAGCGGATCTTCGGCGAGCGCGACGATCTGGTGTTCTGTGACAGTGCCGACGATGCGCTGCAGGGCGCCGATGCACTGGTCGTTGTGACCGAGTGGAAGCAGTTCCGCAGCCCTGATTTCCAGATGCTGCGCGAGCGGCTGAAGGATGCGGTGGTGTTCGACGGCCGGAATCTGTACGAGCCGGCTGAAGTCGAGGCTGCCGGCCTCGCGTATTACGGCATTGGCCGGGGGCGTTCGCTGCATGTCTGAAGTACCGACCGAACGCGAGCAGGCGCTGGAAGCGCGCCTGGTCGAGCTGGAGATGCGCGTGTCCTTCCAGGAACACGCGCTGGCCGAACTGAGCGATGCACTTGCAGACGCGCGCATGGAAGGCAGCCGCAATGCCGGCATCCTGCGCGTGCTGCTGGAAGACCTGGGCAAGGTCCGCAATGCATTGAATTCTTCTGATCCGGCGAGCGAACCGCCGCCGCCGCACTACTGATCCATATCCTATGAGCGATACCCTCCGCGACCAGCTGATGGGCCTGGGCTTCAAGCCCGCGCCCAAGCCCGAGCGCAAGAATGATGCCCCCCGCCGTGATGGCCGCCCGCAGGGCAAGGGTGGCGCTGGCAATGGAAAGCCGCAGCACGCTGGCAAGGGCGAACACAAACCCGGCGAGCGGCGGGCGCATGGCAATGGCGGCCCGGGCAAGCCTGGCCAGCAGCGTGGCCAGGGCCACGGGCAGGGGCCGCGCAAGCCGCGTACCGCCGAGGAAATGGATCTGGCCAAGGCCTACGCGATCCGTGCCCAGCGCGAAAAGGAAGAGCGCATCGAGACCGAGCGCCTGAAGCAGGAAGAAGCCCGCCAGCGCCGCGAGGCCAAGGTGAAGCTGGAAGAACTGCTGAAGGACAAGAGCCTGAATGCCGAAGCGGCCGATATCGCGCGCCACTTCCCGTACGGCGGCAAGATCAAGCGCATCTACGTCACCGCCGAGCAGCTCAAGGCACTCAATGCCGGTGAACTGGGCGTGGTCCAGCTCAATGGTCGCTACCTGCTGGTGACGGCTGAAGTCCTGGCCCAGTCTGAGGCGGTGTTCGCCGCTTCGGTGGCGTTGAAGGTCGACCCGAATGCACCGGCCGAGGACGATCCCTACGCCGACCCGCAGTACCAGGTGCCCGACGACCTGGTCTGGTAAGCACCGACAAAAAGGGGACGGAGGGGATTAAGTCGTTTGTGCCAAGAACGACTTAATCCCCTCCGTCCCCTTTTTTCATTCCGGATCGTAGTCGAGGTTGGACGCCAGCCAGCGTTCGGCCTGGGCACGGTCCACGCCCTTGCGGCGTGCGTAGTCGGTGACCTGCTCGCGACCGAGGCGGCCGACCACGAAATACTGGCTCTGCGGGTGGCTGAAGTAGTAGCCCGACACCGCTGCGGTCGGCAGCATCGCGAAGCTCTCGGTCAGTTGCATGCCGGCGTTGGTTTCCGCCCCCAGCAGGTCGAACAACCGGCGTTTTTCGCTGTGCTCGGGGCAGGCGGGGTAACCGGGCGCGGGGCGGATGCCGCGGTACTTTTCGTCGATCAGCGCTTCGTTGTCGAGCGTTTCGGCGTGGTCGTAACCCCAGAACCCGGTGCGTACGCGCTGGTGCAGGCGTTCGGCCAGGGCTTCGGCAAAGCGGTCGGCGAGCGCCTTCAGCAGGATTGCGTTGTAGTCGTCGTGGTCGGCCTCGAAACGGGCCACGTGCGCGTCGATGCCGATCCCGGCGGTCACTGCGAAGGCGCCGATCCAGTCCTGCTTGCCGCTGTCGGCCGGAGCGATGAAATCGGCCAGGCAGAAATCCGGGCGTTCGGCGGGCTTGTCCACCTGTTGCCGCAGGAAGTGCAGGGTGGCTTCGCCATCGGGATGCTGCACACGTACGTCGTCGCCGATGCTGTTGGCAGGCCACAGCCCGAACACGGCCTTGGCCCGCAGCCACTTCTCGTTGACGATGCGGTCGAGCATCGCGCGCGCGTCCTGGTACAGCTCGCTGGCCTGGGTGCCGACGATTTCATCGGTGAGGATGGCCGGGTACTTGCCGGCCAGCTCCCACGCCTGGAAGAACGGCGTCCAGTCGATGTAGGGCACCAGCTCGGCCAGTGGGTAGTCATCGAATACATGCAGGCCCGGCTGCTTCGGTGCGGGTGGCGTGTACGCCTGCCAGTCGCACTGGAACTTCTGGCCACGTGCATGTTCCAGCGAGACCAGGCGCTTGGCGTCACCGCGGTTGCGGTGGCGGGTGCGGATCTCGGCGTAGTCCGCCTCGTTGGCGGCGACGAACGCATCCCGCAGCTCGCGCGAGATCAGCGACTGCGCCACGCCCACGGCGCGCGAGGCGTCCTTCACCCAGACCGTCGGGGCTTTGTAGTGCGGGTCGATCTTCAGCGCGGTGTGCGCACGTGAGG
>NZ_JBFTOJ010000052.1:0-55770 GCF_056397905.1 Stenotrophomonas sp. 05L414_2 | reverse complement strand
GTACAGGGAGGACTGGCCACCCGGCAGGACTTCGATGCGCTCGACGATGTCGATCGGAATGCCGCTGATGTTGTTGAACGCGTCGCCGCCGTTGTACAGCGCCGGGTAGGACATCATCGGGCGGCCGTTGATCAGGTACTTGGTGTAACCCGGATTCAGGCCGAACATGCCAGCGGCTTCAGCGCCCTGGGTGAACGAAGCGGAGGTCTGGCCACCCTGGATGCCGCCGGTGGTCAGCGAGGACTGCTGCAGCACCTCGGCGACGCTGTTGAAGCCGCGCGACTGGATGGCTTCAGCGCTGATGGTCATGACCGGGGTCTGGGTCTCGACCTGGGTCTGCGGGATCAGCGAGCCGGTGACGGTGATCTTGTCCAGATTGGTGGCCTTGTCCTGGGCCATTGCCGGCGAGGCGGCAACCAGGGCGGAGATCAAGGCGACAGCGAGGGTGTTGCGACGTGCAGAATTGCGAAGGTCTTTCATGTAGTTCCGTTCAGAGAGCAAATACGAGTACGGCACTGCGCATGCGCCATCGTGCGTGCCGTAGATCCAGCAACGCAGCCCAAAACCAGTGCTTAGCGAACGTAACATGAACTTAACAATCTGTGCACGAATCTGTAGCAATCCTGAATTTCAGTCAGCGTACGTCCAGCTAGTATGATGTTGGGTTCTTCTTGTCGATTCACCCGGAGCCCGCAGTGAACAGTTCTTCCCGTCGTCCGCATGCCAGCCAGGTGCAGAAGGGACTGGCGCCGCATGCGCGCATCCGCAACGTGATCGCGGTGGGCTCGGGAAAGGGTGGCGTGGGCAAGTCGACCACGGCGGTCAACCTGGCCGTCGCACTGCAGCAGCTGGGGGCGCGCGTRGGCGTGCTTGATGCCGAYATCTACGGCCCSAGCGTGCCGGCGATGCTCGGCCTGTCCGGTCGCCCGGAAAGCCCGGACAACAAGAGCATCGAGCCGATGCGGGCCTTCGGCGTGGACACCATGTCGATCGGTTATCTGGTCGAGGACGAAACGCCGCTGATCATGCGCGCACCGCGCGCGACGGCGGCGTTGACCCAGCTGTTCGAAGACACGCTGTGGGACGACCTGGACTATCTGCTGATCGATCTGCCGCCGGGCACCGGCGACATCCAGCTGACCCTGGTGCAGAAGATCCCGCTGGCCGGCGCGGTGATCGTCACCACGCCGCAGGACATCGCTACGCTGGATGCGAAGAAGGCGCTGAAGATGTTCGAGAAGGTCGAGGTGCCGGTGCTGGGCGTGGTCGAAAACATGGCCGTGCATACCTGCAGCAACTGCGGGCATGTGGAGCACCTGTTCGGCGAAGGTGGTGGCGAGCGCATGGCGGCGCAGTACGGCGTGCCGCTGCTGGGGTCGCTGCCGCTGCAGATCGGCATCCGCGAGCAGGGCGATGCCGGTACCCCGATCACCGCCGCGCAGCCGGAATCGGCGGCGGCCCAGGCCTACCACCGTGCCGCCCAGCGTCTGGTCGAGGAAGTGGGCAAGCGCCCGCGCGCTTCGATCCCGATCCTGTCCTCGCTGCTGTAAGGGCCCGCTGGGGGCTGCGGCGGCGACGCCCGGCCCCCTGCTAGAATCCTCGCGCCCCCTCGCACCCAGGACAGAGCATGAGCATCAAGAGTGACCGTTGGATCCGCCGGATGTCCGAACAGCACGGCATGATCGAGCCGTATGAGGCCGGGCAGGTCAAGCAGGCCAACGGCGAGCGCATCGTCAGCTACGGCACTTCCAGCTACGGCTACGACGTGCGCTGCTCGCGCGAGTTCAAGGTGTTCACCAACATCAACTCGACGATCGTGGACCCCAAGCATTTCGATCCGGGCAGCTTCGTCGATATCGTCGGTGACGAGTGCATCATTCCGCCGAACAGCTTCGCGCTGGCACGCACGGTCGAGTATTTCCGCATTCCGCGCGACACCCTGGTGGTGTGCCTGGGCAAGAGCACCTATGCGCGCTGCGGCATCATCGTCAACGTGACCCCGCTGGAGCCGGAGTGGGAAGGCCACGTGACCCTGGAATTCAGCAACACCACGCCGCTGCCGGCGCGCATCTACGCCAACGAAGGCGGGCCATGCCCGGCGTTTCCGTTTGTGGGTCCGCGCGCTGCGTTCGCCGGGCATGGCCCGGCGCTACCTTATTTGCCGCGACCGAACAGGATCGCGATGCCTACGGCCACCAAGCCGAGCGGCCACCAGGTCAACAGCAGGCGCGACAGGTTCAGGTTGGTCCAGCCCAGGTTGCTGGCCAGCATGAACAGGCCGATCAGGATCAGCAGGATGGCGGCGACGATATTGAATCGCATCGGGTCGGCACTGGCTCAGGAATGGGCTGGATATCCTAGCCGTTCCTTCCAGTAGGCGACATGCTGGTCCAGCGTGGCCGGCTCATAGCGGTGCGCCGGGCCACTGCCCCAGACCGGTCCCGGCCACGCCGGATCGCCGTCGTGGCGGCCGATCACGTGGAAATGCAGCTGGCGCACGATGTTGCCCAGCGCGCCGATGTTGATCTTCTCCACCCCGTCCGAACCGTGCAGGGCCTTGCAGGCGCGGTTGAGCTCGGTGCGCAGCTTGTCCTGCTGCTCGCCGTCCAGCTCGATCCACTCGGTCACCCCGGCCAGACGCGGCACCAGGACCAGCCAGGGGAATCGTTCGTCGTTCATCAGTCGCACTTGCGACAACGGGCCTTCGGCCACCAGTACGCTATCGGTGGCCAGGCGTGAATCGAGTTCGAAATCGCTCATCCAAGATGCTCCGAGAAGAAGTCCAGGGTGCGTTGCAGCGCCAGGGCGGCGCTGTCTGGATCATACGCATGTCCGACCTCGCGGTTGAAGGCATGGTCGGCCGGATAGACGTAGGTCGCCATCTGCGGCAGCTTCTCACGGTGTGCCTGGATCGCCTCCGGCGGGATGCTCTTGTCCTGCGCGCCGAAGTGGAACATAACGGGGGCCTTCGGCGTCTCGTCCAGGAACTGCACGTTGCGCGCGCCGTAGTAGCTCACCGAGGGCAGGCCCAGGCGCAGCGCGGACAGCAGGGCGACGCTGCCACCCCAGCAGTACCCAACCGTGCCGACCTTGCCGTGCGGGGCCAGCCGGGTTGCCGCGGCGCGGACCACTTCCAGTGCCTTTTCCATGCCCAGCGCGGTAACCCGTTCCAGCCCATCCTTCACGCCCTCGGGGGTGTAGGGCAGGGCATCGGGGTCGGCCTCGGGGCCGTCGACCAGGTCGAAGAACGAGGGGGCCAACACGGCGTAGCCCTGGGCGGCGAAGCGTTCGGCGACGCCGCGGATATGCGGGTTGGCGCCGAAGATCTCCTGCACCACCACCAGCGCGCCGCGGGGTTTGCCCTCGGGCAGTGCCTGCCAGGCGCGGACCGGGCCGTAATGCGTATCCAGGATGATCCATTCGGACATCGGGGTGTACCTCGTTGCAGGGAACAGAACGGTATTGTCGACGTTGTGAGGGTTAGCGCGATGTCAGCGGCTGTGCCGCATCGGGCGGCTATGGTGGGRCTGGCTGTGGTTTCCCAAGGCGGTGCAGGTACCGGTTTCCGTATTGACCGGTGCACACCCGAAGCCTAAGCTTTCAGCCACGATGACATACAAGCCTCCGGCGCGAGCCGGGGGCTTTTTTGTTGTCTGCGCGTTGCCCGAGGGCGACGTGGAAACAGGCGGCTGTGCCGGGCCAACCGCGACGAAGACATCCAGGCCGACCCGAGCCTGACAACCCCGAAACCCAGCCGCCGCAAGGCGGCTTTTTCATTTCCAGGAGATTCAACACCATGTCCATCAATCAAGCCATTTCCGCCCAGGACTCCGCGCTGTACGTGAAGGCCGGCACCGCCCCGACCGCGCCGAACAATCCGGCAGGCTATACCGAAATCGACGGCCTGACCGCCTTCCCGTTTGGCCGCGGCCAAGCCAACACTCTCGACGCCACCAACCTGCGTTCGAAGCAGATGGAGAACATCGCGGGTCTGTCCGGCGGCCAGGCCGTACAGGTGTCCGGCCATCGCTGGCCGGTGGGCAGCTCGGCGGGCCAGGAAATCCTGCGTGACGCCGATCCGGATGCCGACCTGCACTTCCTGATGGTGCTGCCCACCGGCGATGCCGCCACCTTCGTGGCCAAGGTCGCAGCCTTCAACGTCGCCCCAGGTACCAACCAGGTGCTGACCTTCACCGCCGATCTGTTGCCGCGTGATTTCGCCATCGTCACCGCTGCTGCCGGCGGCACCCCGTGATGCTGCTGGGCAAGCAGCAGATCCTGGACGCACAGGAWCGCCGCCACGAAGACATCGCCGTGCCCGAATGGGGCGGCAATGTGCGTGTGGCGATGATGTCGGCCAGCGACCGTGACCGCTGGGAGCAGGAGACCTATGGCGGTGATACGCCCAAGGTGGATGACTTCCGTGCGCGCTTCGTCGGCCTGTGCCTGGTCGATGAAATGGGGGCGCGCCTGTTCTCCGACCATGAGGTGGCCCAGCTGGGCGCGAAATCGGCGGCGGCGCTGGATCGCGTGTTCCGTGTCGCGCAGACGCTCAATGCGCTCGGCGATGCGGCCGTGGGAGAGCTGGAAAAAAACTGATCCGCCGGCCTGAGCGCCGGCTTCAGTTCCGGATCGCGTGGCGGCTGGGCCTCCCGCATCCGGACCACCTGTTGGCGGGAGTGACGTCCCGCCAGCTCTCGGAGATGTACGCGTTCGCACGGCTGGAACCGATGGATCAGCCACTGCAGGGGATGCTTGCGCAGCTGACCAGTGTGCTGGCCCAGGTGCATGGCAACGCGACCACGGCCGAGGACTTCCTGCTGGTGCGGCCGCGCGCCTCGCCGGAGAAGGCTGCCAAGGAACGCTCGCAGCAGCTGCTGGAGATGTTCGGCAGCGCATCGCGCCGCAACGCTGCGCCGTGATCCCAGGCGGGGCAGGGCATGGCTTCTCCGAGGTGTGGCATGCAATCGAACCTGGGGCCCTGCGGGGCCCCTCATCATTCTTGGAGGAACGCATATGGCGTCCACTAACCAGAATCTAGACGTAGTACTGCGGGTCAATACGACGGGCTTCCGTAACGCAATGGCGGAGGCCAGCCGCCTGGCAACGCAGAATCTCAAGACAATGCGGGCGGAGGCCGAGCGGACGGCAGCCGCGCTGGCGCGCGTGCATGCCGCACCTGAAGGCGCGGCGGCAAAGGCAGGGGCAAGCGCAAAAGGCGGGGAAGATGTACTCCGCAGCGGCGTGAAGGAGCTTGGCAACGGCCTGCTGACTGCTGCAGGCGGCCCATGGGGCATCGCCATCGCGTCGGTGCAGAAGCTCGGCGAAGCGTACATGGACATGGTCAAGGCATCCGAACGTGCCCGTGCCGAGTTCAATGAACAGATGCAATCGCTGAAGCTGATGTCGTTCACAATGGATGAAGTCGGCAAGGGTCTGCGGGATCGCAGCATGCCGATGGATGTCGCCGTCGCTTCGCTGCATGAGCAGGCAAAGGCCATGCGCGAGCTCGAAGCGCGCAAGCGCGCGCTGGAGGGGGCCGTCACCCATTGGGAAGGGCGCGTGGCCTATGGCCAGCAGTCGGGGCGGGAGGGCGCCGGCATGAGCGCGGGGGCCGACTACGCAGGGCTGAAGGCCGCGCAGGACGCCTTGAAGGAGTTTGAAGGCAAGACCGATCCGGTGCGGCGCCAGTTCCAGGAGCTGCAGGAACAGATCCGTGGCTCAATGGATCCAGAGCTGTTCAAGAGGGTCCAGGACGCCATCAACAATCTCGACATCCAGACGTTGGTCCAGCTCAAGGCAGAGGTAGGCTTGACGCGCTGGGAGGCACTGCAGGCCGGTTCGGCGATCTCGGGCATGCTCGGTGGCATGCGCGGAGAAGCGTGGCGAGACGAGGTCGAGTGGATCCGTCTAACCCGTGGCGAGTACGCGGCATGGTTGGCTGAACGCGGTGCGGAAATAAATGCCAACGGCGGGCCGGACAAGATGGACCCGGCCCAGCGCGCCGAGTTCAACAGGGACGCCGCACGCAAGAAGGCCGACATCGAACGCAAGGCCCAGTTCCGCGAACAGCAGCAGGCAGCCCAGCAGTCGGTCAGAGGCGTGAATGAACAGGCCGATGCGTACGCAGCACTGATGGATCGCATCGAGAAGCAGATGGCCCAGGACCGAGTGCGCCAGAAGCTGAAAGAGGGGATGACAGAGACGGAAAAGCTGCAAGTCACCCTCCTTGACGAGATGGAGCATGCCGAGAAGAAACTCGGCGAGCAGAAGCAACTGCGGGTGAAGGCCTCGCTGGTTGCAGCGGTGGCCCTGGCCAAGGAGGCGGCAGCTGCTGAAGCGTCGAAGAAGGCCCAGCAGGACCTGCTGAAGCTGCAGCGGGAGCTCCAGCAGGCGGCGCAGGCACAGCAGCGCGGCAACGACCAGGAACTGTTCGGCATCGGCCATGGCGCAGCGAGCGTGGATCGCATGCAACGCCGTTCCGCGCTGGATGAGGACCGCGACAACCGAAAGCGTGCGTTGGACGACGAGTCGCGCAGTGAAGACGGCAAGGTCATCGAATCGGAGCGCTACAGGACCCTGCTGGCCGAGCTCGATGCGTTCCATGAGCAGTCCCTGCAACGCGAGGCCGCGTTCCAGGAGAGCAAGAAGGCATACCAGTCCGATTGGAAGAACGGCGCGATGCGGGCCTTCGAGGACTACGCCGACGCTGCCGCCAACGCTGCCGAGCTGAGCCACGGCGTGTTCAGCAATGCCCTGGGGGGGCTGGAAGAAAGCCTGGTCAAGTTTGCCCAGACCGGCAAGCTGTCCTTCTCCGACCTGGCCGACTCGATCATCGCCGATCTGGCGCGCTTGGCAGCCAAACAGATGGTCAGTGGACTGATCAGGTCGGTCGGGCAGTTGTTCGGGCCGAAGATCACCGGCTTTTCCATCGGCGGTTACACCGGCCCTGGCGGCAAGTACGAACCGGCCGGCATCGTCCACAAGGGTGAAGGTGTACTCAGCCAGGAGGACATGGCGGCACTCGGCGGCCCATCGGCATTCTTTGCTCTGCGCACGTCGCTGCGAACCGGCAACGGCCTGGGCGGCGGCGAAAGCGGAGGCTATGCGCAGGTGCCGATCGCCCGTGCCGGCGAGGGTGGGATGAACGTGGAAATCAACAACTACGGCGAAGGCCGGGTCAACACCCGGGAAGAACGCCAGCGCATGCCGGATGGCAGCGAAGTGAGGCGACTGGTGATCGACATCGTGGGCGACAGCCTCAACGGTGGCGAGCTGGGCGCCATTGGACGGGCCCGATATGGATGGACGGAGGCAGTGGGATGAGCAGTTGGCCAGAGTATGCAGAGATTCGTTTCGCCGACTATGGCGAGGAGATCGTCGCGTCCGAAGAGCGGACCGACATGGAGCGCGGGCCGAGCAAGATGCGCGCGCTCAACAGCCGGGTGATGAAGAATGTGTACGCCTCGGTGCAGTTCCGCAGTGCGGCCGACGCCGAGGCGTTCGAGGAGTGGTACCTGCGCGATGTCGGTCGTGTCGGCTGGTTCACGATGGAGCACCCACGGACCGGGCAGCCGATCAGCGCCCGCTTTCCGCAGGGGATCGGTCGCCTGGTGCCGCTCAACACCCAGTTCCGTTTCTCCAAGCGTGATCTGGTGCTGGAGTACATGCGATGAGCTCGTTCCATGAACGTCGCCAGCGCCTGGCTGATACCCAGGGGCCGCTGATGCTGCTGGAAGTGTCGGCGCCATCGATGCCGGAAGTGCTGCGGATCGTCAACGACAACGTGAACTGGACCAGCAATGGCAGCGAGTTCATCGCCGCGCCATTCGGCTTTCAGCTTCCCGACGACGTCAGCGGGCAGGCTCCGCGTGCGCAGCTGGTGATCGACAATATCGGCCGCGCACTCACCGAAGACCTGGAAGCACTGGCCCCGGGCGAGATGGTGACCGCCCGGTTGATGCTGACCGACCGTGCCAACCCGGATGCCATCGAGGCCGAGTACGACCTGCCGATGACCCAGGTATCGGTCAACACGCGCACGGTCAGCGCCCAGTGCGGCGTCGATTTCCTGATGCGCCAGCAGGCCGTGCTGCTGCACGCCAATCCGTTCACGTTGCCGGGGATCTTCTGATGCGCCTGGTCGACGTCGAGCGATGGGTGGGCATTCCCTATGACGAAGCCGCGTGCGACTGCGCCGACCTGGTGGTGCAGGTGCAGCGGGCGCTGTTCGCCCGTGAAGTGGCGCTGCCCGGACGGCGCCCGCGCGGGCGGCGCGGCTCGGCCGAACTGGGCGCGCTGTCGCGCGCGCAGGCGGTAGCCCGCGAGGGCCCACCGCAGGACGGCGACCTGGTACTGATGATCGAACGCGGACAACACAACCCCGGCCATGCCGGGGTTTTCTTTTTCCTGGCCCACGAGGGCTGGGTTCTGCACAGCAATGAAACGAACGGCTGCAGCGTGCTGCACCGCGTTCGTGACCTGCCCGGATATGGGCTGAGGATCGAGGGATACTACGCATGGAACTGACCCCACAACCGGCGACCGACGGTCGCCTCATCATCACCCCGCATCCGGTGCTGCTGGATGGCCAGCGCAACGTGCCGGTCGACCTGCGCCCGGGCGAAAGCCTGTACGCCTTCCTCATGCGCCATATCGATGGCCTCGATGGGCAGGCCTGGCAGGTCTGCGTGGATGGTATCGATGTCCCGCGTGAGCAGTGGATGCAGGTGCGGCCGCGGCATGGGCAGCTGATCGAAGTCCGCAGCGTGGTCGGCAAAGCGGTGATCCCGTTGGTGGCGATGATCGCGCTGACCTACTTCACCTTCGGCATCGGCACGCTGGTGGCAGGCTCGGCCTGGGGTGCGGGCGCGGTAGCGGGGCTCAGCGCCACCTACGGCACTGCTCTGGCGTCAGCGGTGTACGTGGCCGGCAGCGTGCTGATCAACAAGGTGTTGGGCCCGAAGCCTCCCCGGCCCGGTGGTGGTGGCGTTGCCGATACCGCCTATTCGCTGGCTGCGCCTCGCAACCGCGTGCGCGCCTATGAGCCGCTGGGCCTGCTGTTCGGCTCCACGCGCGTGGCGCCCGATCTGATCAGCCGTCCCTATACGTGGTTCGAGGACGACGAACAGTTCGTCGGYATGACCCTGAGCCCAGGCATCAATGTCGGCCGTGTCGAGGCCCTGCAGAACGGTGAGTCACCGCTGTCCAGCTATGAGGGGGTGCGCACCTGGTTCCGAGGCTTCCCGCAGATGCCGGACGAAGCGATTCCGCTCTACAGCAACGCGGATGTGATCGAAGGCGCTCTGTTGCTGGATACCGGCAGCGACGCCAAGCATGTGGCCAGCCCGTGGGTGGAGCGCACCAGTTCGGCCGAGACGCTGCGCCTGCAGGTGAACGTGGAATTCCGTCTGTGGGACACGACCTCCAAGGGCAAGGACAAGGACAACCGCGAGCAGCTCCAGATCCAGTACCGCCCGGTAGGCACCACCAACTGGCAGTTGTTCGGCAACTACAACCTTGTGGGGCGCACGCAGAAAGCCCGTCGGGTGAGCTACGGTCGCGATGTGGAGCTTGGCCAGTACGACGTGCGTGTGCGCGTGGCTGGACAGAACACCGATGGCAGCGGTGCGCAGGCGAACTTCACCTGGACCACGCTGGTCAGCGTTCAGCGTGACGATGCCAGCCATGCCGGCATTCCCGCGATCGGCCTGCAGATGAAGGCCTCCGGCCAGCTCAACGGCACCCCGGATGAAATCCGCTGCGTGGCCCATTCGCGGCCGATCCCGGTGTGGAAGGGCGATGCGGTTGGCTGGGTGACCGAGGAGACCAGCAACCCGGGCGCGCAGATTCTGGCCTACGTGCGTGGCATCAACGACGAAAATGGCAAGCGCATCGCAGGCCTGGGCATGGCGGATCGACGCATCGACATTGAAAGCCTGAAGGCCTTCATGTTGCATTGCGCAGACAATGCGCTTGGCTATGACTACTGGCTGACAGAAGTACGCAGCCACCAGGCGGTGCTGGATGCCATCGCCCTGGCCGGCTTCGGCCAGGTGACATGGGCAAAGGGCCGCCTGGGCGTGGCATGGGCCGCCGACGAGCAGCCGCTCTCCGGCGTCGTCAACATGGCGACGATCAAGAAGGGCCAGTTCCAGGTCGACTACACCCTGGCCAATGCCGCCGACGGCATCGAGTACAGCTATCTGGACCGCCGCACCTGGAAGGCGGCGACGCTACGCGTGCCGGCACCGGGTGTGGAAGTGATGCTCAACCCGGCCAAGATCACCGGCGAGGGCGTCAGCACCGAAGCCCACGCCGCGATGCTGGCGCGTTGGCATCTGGCGCAGAGCGTCTACCAGTACAAGTCGATCAGCTACAGCACCGACATCGAGCACCTGGCCTACTCGCGGTTGTCCGTGCTGGCGTTGCAGCACGACCTGACCCAGTGGGGCTTCGGTGGCCGCCTGATCGGCGCCACGGTCGATGCCGAAGGTGTGACCACGCTGCAGTTGGACGAGCCGGTGCCGCCGCCCGCGGTGGGCAGTGCGTTCATTGGCCTGCGCGTCCCGGGCGAGCGCGTCTACCGCGTACTGCGCGTGGTACCTGGCAGCGAGCCGAGCGACACCCTGGTGTTGGCGGACCCGTGGCCGGCCGACGCGTCGCTGCCTGGCAGCAGCGAGACCAATCCTGCGCACGACACCATCTGGATCTATGATTTCAAACAGACGCCGGGTACACGCGTGCGCGTGACCGGCATCCGTCCGGAGGGCGACCTCAAGGGTGCGTCAGTGGACGTGGTGCAGGAAGGGCCTGCGTTCTGGCACTACGTGCGCACCGGCCAGTACGTACCGCCGTCGAACGAATCGTCGCTGCAGACCCGCCCCATCGCCAGCAACCTGAAAGTGATCGAACGGCAGGTCAGTCAGGGCGGCAGCGTCCATACCGAACTGCAGGCCAGCTTCGACATCAGCGGGCCGGTGGGTGACACGCTGGTGTTGTCCGATCCAGACGGCAATGCCGCTTTGGAGGAAGTCGCACGTACCACGACGCGCTCGGCAAGCTGGTCGATCCCCGGCGCGGGTACCTATCCCATCGTCGTGCGTCCGTACAGTCCGGAGGGACGCGCCGGCGTGGCGGTGTCTGCCCAATACACGACGTTGGGCGCTGACGCGCCGCCTGTCCTGGTCGACCTGTTCGACATCGAGGAGCTCAGTGGCGGCGTGCGTCGCTACGTATGGGGCTTCTTCAGCGATACGGTGCAGTCGGCCGACTTCGCTGGTGTGGAGATCCGCTACACCGCGGGCAGCATCGACAACCCGCTTTGGGAGCAGATGACCCCGCTCGGCGATGCAGGTGGCTTCTTCACTGCTGCGATCGAAGCGGTGCTGCCGGCGTCGGGCAGTTGGACCTTTGCCTGCCGCAGTCGCAACACCTCGGGTGTACTCTCGACGGCCGCCCGCTACCTGCGACGTTCGCTCGGCCGCAACGTCGGGCAGACGCTGGAGGGGATCGGTGGCGTGGTGGAGTCGGTCAAGCAGGATCTGGGCAAGGAAATCACTGCCCGCATCGACAACGACCTGGCCAATGCCACCCAGGCGGCCGAAGCACTGCGCAGCGAATCGCTGCGCCTGCAGGAACAGATCACGGCCGGGGCCGAACGGCTTGCCGGGCAGGCCGAAAGGCTCGACCAGCAGGCGCTGGCGATCAAGGCAGGCACCGATGGCCTGGCGCGCGAAGTGCTGGACCGCGCTGCAGGTGATCTGAATACCCGCACCGAGCTGACCACGGCGGTGACCCGCGAAACCAGCGAGCGCCGGTCGGATGTCGAGAATCTCACGCGGATGGTGAGCCAGCTGTCGGCAGGCAGTGGTGTGCAGTTCGACAGCAAGCGCATCTGGTACTTCGACAACAGCGTGGAAGGTTGGGGCGCGAACGGCGGCAGTCCAACGTTGGTGGATGGCTGGTTGCGTCCGGCCAACCATGCCAGCGATGCCTTCGTGGCCAGCCCGCGCGGCCAGGACGTCCAGGGCGCGGCGCACCGCTTCGTCAAGCTGCGTATCCGCAAAGTGGGTAGTCCTGCCTGGGACGGCCGGCTGCTGTGGAACGGCCCCGGCCAGTCGTGGGACAACGCTCGCATGGTGCAGTTCGCAGAGCCGGGCTATGACAGCAATGGCATCGCGACGCTGGATGTGGACAACATTCCGTGGAACGGTACCGTGGTCGACCAGATCCGCCTGGATCTGTCCAAGGCGCAGACCGATGCCCACTACTTCCTGCTGGACTGGGTGGCGATCGGCCGACCGACACCGGGCGCGTCGGTGGCCATGCTGCAGGACGAAGCCAGTGCACGCATCGCGGCCGATTCCAGCGAGGCCAGCCGTCGAGAGACGCTCGGCGTGCAACTGCGAGGCAGTTACGAAGGAAGCGATCTGGCGGGCGTCAGCCAGGGCCTGATCGCGGCGGAGAAGTCCGCGCGGCTCAGCGGCGACCAGGTCAACGCACAATCGATCCAGGCACTGCAGGCACGCATGCCAGCAGGTACCGGCGCGCTGGCGACCAATGCCAGCGTCAGCAGCCTGCAGCAGGCAATGGTCACCGCCGATACCGCGCTGGGGAGGCGTGTGGACAGCCTGGACGCTACGATGGGCGACAAGGTTGGCTCCAGTGCCTTCAATGCGCTGAAGACGGAAGTGGGGCAACTCGATGGCAAGGTCACCACCAGCAGCCAGGACCTGGTCCAGCTGAAGAGCCGCATGGAGGCGGTGATGGGCGCAGGCAGCAACCTGGCGCTCAATGGTGACTTCAACCTGGCCTCCGAAGGTTGGACATTCTTCAATACGACGGCTGCGTCGGTGGTGCGCGAGGGGCGTGGCAACACCCTGTGCTGGAAAGCCGCGCCCTATGCAGGGGGCAGCAACGCGGTGGTCAGCGCGGCGGTCAACGAAGGGCGTGTCATCGCTCTGACCGCTGGCCGCCGCTATCGCGTTTCCTGCTGGACGCGGACCAGCGAGGACTTCGACGGCACGGCCGACAATACCAAGCTGCGTATTGGCGACCAGAACGGCAACCTGATGGCGGCTGCGACAGCGTCGTTCCCCAGGTCCGTGGATTGGGTGAAGACCGAGACCTTCGTGAACCTGCCGTCCTCCGGCACGGTGCAGGGCATCAAGGTCACGATCAATCGCAACGGCACGGCCGGCACGCTGTGGCTGGATGACCTGTGGGTGGAGGAAGTGACTGACGCCGATGYGAATGCCTCGGCGATCACGGGTCTGTCGACCAAGGTGGAGCAGATCGATGGCAGGCTGACGACCGCTGCCGAGGATGTGACACGCCTGGCGTCCGGTATCGGCAACATGGTGGCTTACAACATCATTGCCAATGCGCACATCAACGCCTGGCCCACCGGCGGTCCGCGGGCATCGGGTGTGTATCGCGCCAACGGCAGCATCGTGGCCGGCATGGGCGCCAACCGCGGCCTGCGGGTAGGGGTGATCAATGCGGACAACAGCATCAGCAGTACCGCCGTATTCGACACGTACGGCAATCTGCAAGCTGAATCGGCCCGTTTCAACTCCTGGTACGACGAAACCCTGAAGGACAACCAGTACTTCATCGCCTATACGTCGGACGCGGTGGGGGCGATCAGCAGCGGCACCAACGCCGACACCATCGGCCTGCGCACCCGCCTGCTTGATGCCGGTCTTTCGCAGGAGAACCTTGCGGCGCTTTCCGGCGGACGGATGCTGGTGATGGTCGGGCGCAGGAAGAGTGGCGCCGGTGGCGGCAGGCAGATCCTGTCTCCGCCCCCGCTGGATGCCAGCCGCGTTGGCCTATGGGTGGAAATGACCATCACCCTGCTCAATGGTGTACCGACCGGATCGCAGGACTCGTCGGCGCTGGATCGTGCGTCGCGGGCCAATGCCGAAGCGCTGACCGGGCTGCGCACCGACGTGGGCAAGCTCGGTACCGACCTGGCATCTGCGGCAGACAGCATCACCAGCCTGGGTGCACGGATCGATACCTCCGTGGTGAGCAATGACAACCTGCTGCGCAACAGCACCTTCGCCGGCAGTGCCGCGTGGTGGACGTTGACCCGCACGCTGCCGGCAAACACCGTGGAATGGGTTAAGGCCTCTGGCCAAGGCGGCGATGCGTTGTTGATGACGCACGGCCCGCAGGCCGGCCAGAACCCGGTAATCACAGCCAATGACTCCCGGTGGCTGCCGGTGGCTGCCGGCAAGTCACGCCGGTACCGGATGGTGATGATCGCCCGCGCCTTTGATGGCGCAACGGCGACGCTGGTATGCCGCCTGAGGGTGCGCACCACGGGTGTTGGCGAAAGCCATGCGGACGTGACACTGAACCTGACCGACGGTGCCTGGAGAACCTACACAGCGGAGTGGTCGGCTGGGCTGGATCGCAATGAAGTGATGCCGCAGGTGCACCTGACCAATGCGAATGGCAAGGTGTTGTTCGACCGCGTCGAGCTCTATGACATCACCGATGCACAGGACATCGCAGGTAATGCCACGGCGATCTCCAACCTGCGCACCGACGTGGTGCAGCTTGGCGACCGCATCACCAGCAGTGCGGCCAATGTGGTCAAGCTGCAGTCGGATGTGCAGTCGGTTCTCAACGGAAGCGACAGCCTGTTCCCGCTGGGGGCGTTCGAAACCTTCCAGGACGGCCAACTGCTGGGTAGTGCGGCGGGCACGATCTACACCGCCCGCACCGATGCGCGCCGGACCGGTGAGCGTGGCCTGGATGTGAATGTCGCAGCCAACACCAGCCCGAACACGAATGCGGACATGTACGTTGGCCAGTGGACCCCAATCACCGGCAATCGTCGCATCTACGTGGAGTACTACGCGCGCCTGCATCCGGACAGCATCCAGCCGACCGGAGGCTCCATCAGGGTGGGCTGGCAGACCAYGAACGAAGCCAACGCGGAAAGCTCGTGGCCATTGCAGGCCTACGCCCTTGCCTCCCTGCGCAAGGATGGGTGGACCAAGGTCAGCGGCTACATGAATACGGCGGTCTCTGCCGCGAAGTGGCGGATGCTCGTCAGCATCCCGGGTGGAAACGGCACACGGGAAGTGGGGGTGCGCGTCCAGGTTGATGACATCCGCATGATCGATGTCACCGATGCCTACGCTGCCCAGCAGAGCGCCGCTGCCAACGCAACGGCGGTGACTGCGCTGACCACGAAGGTGGATCAGCAGGGGGCGAAGGTCGATGCGCAGGCACAGCAGCTCACCGACCTGTCCAGCGGGCTGAAGGGCGTACTCAACACCGGCAGCGGTCTGCTGCCCAATCCCGATTTCGCAGAGGGCCTGGGAGGCTGGACCGCATCGGCAGCCGCCAACGGTGCAGTGTGGAGCACGGTCAATGGCGACGGCCGTCCGGGCGTGCTGCTCAATCGATATACCAGTGTGAATCCAACACTGCAGCCCAATGGCGGCAAGTGGGTGCCAATCAATGGTGCACGTCGATTGCGCGTGGTCGTACGTGCCTGTGGCGCAGGTGGGGCGAACAACCTGATGGTGCGGATGTATCGCAGGAGCGTCGCCGGGCAGCAGTCCAACCAGGACCTGCGTGCCGTGTTCGCTGTGGAGGCATTCGAGACCCGCACGTTTGATTTCGATGCGTTCAACAGCGGCATCGATGCGTGGCGGCTGAATGTGTACGCCTATCCGGACAACGGCCAGGTACGCGTGGACAGCGTGCAGGTGTACGACATCACCGATCAGTTGGCCAATGATGCCAATGCCTCGGCGATCAGCGGGCTCAGCACGTCCGTTGCGCAGCAGGGCAGCAAGCTGGACACCACCGCACGTGACCTGACCCAGCTCAAGACCCAGGTGGGGGATGTATCGGCCAGCGGCTTCTCGCAGCTGAAAAGCCAAGTGAGCCAGCAGGGAACGCAGATGACGGCGCTGTCCGGGCGCGTGGATGGCGTGCAGGCATCGTTGGGCGGCAAGGCGGATGCGGCGGTGGTTACCAGCATGCAGGCGCAGGTCAAGAACCTCGGATCGGGCGGCAACCTGCTGATGAACACCACCTTCCCGTTCTGGCAGCGCTCGGGTTGGGGCTGGGGAAGCAATCCCGGCGCACGCTGGTCCGAGCTGGGCAATCCCACCGGTGATGACAATTGGCATCCGAAGGGCATATTCGGGCTCGGATCTGTCACGGGTGGTGTTCTGGCCGCTGGTGCGATGGCTTGGTGGGGTACCGAGTACGACATCGCCATCGAGGGTGGCAAGACGTACTGCGCCTCTGCATGGATCAATGCCCATCGAGTGGAGGTCAAGCTGGAGCTGACGTTCTTCGATGCGTCCGGTAACCACCTTGGGCTTGTACACAGTCCGGGCGTCCGCAACAACACGGGAATCCCAATCACGCTGGACAGGGTGTCGCGGCCATTCCTGATAACGCAGGCGCCCGCTAATACGGCATCCGCGCGCTTCCGCGTCATCGTGATCGGTACCGGTGAGGACACGCCTTATTTCTGGATGTTCCGCCCGATGCTCAGCCAGGTGGATGCGGCAGCAACCACGCCGCCGACCTGGTCGGCCGGTGGCACCGAGTCATCCGCGCAGTGGTCGGTCAATGTCCGCGCCGACGGCAGGGTGGGGGGCGTGCAGCTGGCCTCCAATGGACAGGTCTCGCGCTTCGACGTGGTGGCCGATGCGTTCAGCGTCAGCGCACCGGGCGGCGGCCGGCGTACCGAGTACAGCGACGGCAACTGGCGTGTCTTCGACGAGGCCGGACGCCTGCGCGTGCGTATGGGTGTGTGGTGACACGGTGCCTGCCGTCCCCGGCAGGTGCCGCGGGTTTCAACCGTATCGGCCGCCGGTGAAAGCGGCCGCTTTTTTTCCTGGAGTTCTCATGAAATTCAATGCCCGACTTGTCCTGCTTACCCGCGCCGTGGAGCAGCCCGGCGTGGTCAACCTGCACTTCCGTGCGGAGGGGGAGGCGGTTCTGCCGCAGATGGTGATTCCGGTAGCGCCGGYCGATGCCTATGCCCTGAAGTTCGGCGCTCTATACCGGTTCGAGCCGGTGGAAGTGGACGAATTGCCCGTCGCCTTGCCCTGAAAGCTCGGCCTGGGGCGGAGAAGGGACTGTCGCGGCAGTTCAGGGACCGTGGCCCAACCCCGGTATACTGGCGCCCTTTCAGGCCCCGGCCCCCAGGTCCCCCTGCCATGCCGGCAGGGGCCCAGGCCCCCAGAGTCCCGCGATTCCATGTCCCAGCTGAACCCCAAAGTCGGCTTCGTCAGCCTTGGCTGCCCGAAGGCCCTCGTCGATTCCGAGCGCATCCTCACCCAGCTGCGCTCGGAAGGCTACGACATCGTCCCGTCCTATGATTCGGCCGACGTGGTGGTGGTCAACACCTGTGGCTTCATCGATTCGGCGGTGACCGAATCGCTGGATGCCATCGGCGAGGCGATGAACCAGAACGGCAAGGTCATCGTCACCGGCTGTCTGGGCAAGCGCCCGGAGCAGATCCGCGAGGCGTACCCGAACGTGCTGGCGGTGTCCGGGCCGCAGGATTACCAGAGCGTGATGGAAGCAGTGCATGCGGCGCTGCCGCCCAAGCACGACCCGTTCGTGGATCTGGTGCCGGACTACGGCATCAAGCTGACCCCGCGCCACTACGCATACCTGAAGATTTCCGAAGGCTGCAACCACCACTGCAGCTTCTGCATCATTCCGTCGATGCGCGGCAAGCTGGTCTCGCGTCCCGTGGACGAGGTGCTGCGCGAAGCCGAGCGCCTGGTGCGCGGCGGTGTGCGCGAACTGCTGGTGGTTTCGCAGGACACCTCTGCCTACGGCGTGGATGTGAAGTACGCCGAGAAGATGTGGCGCGACAAGGCCTACCAGACCCGCCTGAAGGCGCTGTGCGAAGGCCTGTCCGAACTGGATGCGTGGGTGCGCATGCACTACGTCTATCCGTATCCGCACGTCGATGACGTGGTGCCGCTGATGGCCGAGAACCGGATCCTGCCGTATCTGGACATCCCGTTCCAGCACGCCAGCCCGCGCATCCTGCGCCTGATGAAGCGCCCCGGCGCGGTCGAGAAGACCCTGGAGCGGGTGCAGAACTGGCGCCGCATCGCACCGGACATCACCGTGCGTTCGACCTTCATCGTCGGTTTCCCGGGCGAGACCGAGGCCGAGTTCGAAGAGCTGCTGTCCTTCCTGGACGAAGCGCAGCTGGACCGCGTCGGTGCGTTCGCCTACTCACCGGTGGAGGGCGCTACGGCCAACAACCTGCCGGACCCGGTGCCGGAAGAAGTGAAGCAGGAACGACTGGCGCGCTTCATGGAGAACCAGGCGCAGATTTCGGCTTCGCGTCTGGAAGCCAAGATCGGCACGGTGCAGCAATGCCTGGTCGATGCCATCGAAGGCGATATCGCGGTGGCCCGTTCCAAGGCCGATGCGCCGGAGATCGACGGCCTGGTGCATATCCAGAACGCAGACCAGGTGGCGTTGCGCGTGGGTGAGTTCGTCGACGTGGAAATCACCGAGAGCGACGAGCACGATCTCTACGGCGACGCACTGCCGCCGACCACGCGCCCGGCATTCGACCTCAAGGTGCTGTGACCGGGGCGGAGGCTGCTGATGGCGGCCCCCGCCGCTTCGTGCCGCCGCTGCGTGCGGCGGTGGACAGGGCTGCCTTCGATCATCCGCTGTTTGCCGGTATCGCCGGGTTCGGTGATCTGCTGACGGCAGCGGACTGGCCACGCGTGGTCGATCTGGACGCGCGCCTGGCGCTGCCGGGCAAGCGCGTTGTTGAACAGGATGCGGCGTTGCTGGCCGACGGCCTGCACTACGAAACGCGCATTGCCGAAGGGCGCATCGCAACCCGCGCGGGCAACTGGCACGACCTGTTCAACGCCCTGGTCTGGGCACGCTACCTGCCGATCAAGTGCGCACTCAACGCGCAGCAATGCCGGCACATCGAGGGCATGGCCGCAGGACAGCGCAACCGCGCGCAGGCCGCGCTGACCCAGTTCGATGAAACCGGCGTGGTGGTACGCGTGCGCGACCCGGCATTGCTTGCAGCCTGGGATGCTCACCAGTGGCGCGTGCTGTTCCAGCCGATCCATTGGCAGTCAGGACGGATCGCCATCGCCGCGGTATTCGGTCATGCCTTGATGGAACAGGCGCTGCTGCCGGGCCGGCTGCTGGTCGGCAAATGCGTGGTGCTGCAGGGCGATGACGATGCGGGCTGCATCGACACGGTCGCGCGCGCCATCGAGGAGGGCAGGGTGCTGCTCGATCCCTTGGAACTGCGTCCGCTGCCATTGGCGGGTATTCCCGGCTGGCACACCGACCAGGCGCCAGCCTTTTACGCGAACGACGATTACTTCCGTCCGCTGCGCGAAGGGCGCCGCTATCCGCCGCCGCTTCTGTAGAACCGGGCCCATGCCCGGCTGAGCGCCGCTGCCCGCCACAGGCTCAGCCGTTGGCCGCGGTCTCGTACTCCACACCGATCACCGCAAAGGTGTGGTTGCCACTGGGTAGTTCCACTGAAAACTCATCATCCAGGCGCTTCTTCAACAAGGCCCGCGCCAAGGGCGAATCGATGCTGATCCAGCCCAGCCCCGCATCGGTCTCATCCGGCCCGACGATGCGGTAGCGGCTGGTCTGCCCGCTGTCCACGTTCTCCAGCTCAACCCACGCACCGAAGAACACGGCTTGCGGATCAGTCGGCGTGGTGTCGACCACGCGCAGCGATTCCAGGCGCTTGGTCAGGTAGCGCACGCGACGATCGATCTCGCCCAGCTGCTTCTTGCGGTAGGTGTATTCGGCATTCTCCGAGCGATCGCCTTCGGCCGCGGYCGCCGCCAGTGCCTTGACCACCTCGGGTCGACGCACCCGCCACAACTCATCCAGCTCGGTTTTCAGGCGTGCATGGCCGGCGGCGGTGATCAGCGCGGTGCTCTTTTCTGCGGGGGGACGCCAACGCGACATGTAATGCGGATTCTCGTGCGGAATGAAACAACTACGGCGCGCCGTCGCCGGCGCGCCGCAAAGGAACTGCCGGGGGCTCTCAGCGCTTGCCGCCGAAGATGCCACCGAGGATGCCGCGCACGATCTGGTTGCCCAGCTTGGTGCCGACCGTACGCGTGGTCTGCTTGGCCATCGTCTCGATCATGCCCTGGCGGCGCTTGGTACCGAAAATGGCGTCCTTGATCGACTGCCCGAAACCGCCTTCCTGCGCCTCGTCCTGCTCACGGCTGCGTGCGGCCGGCGCATCGGTTTTCTCGACGGCCTTCTGCGCGCGCTGCGCCAGCAGTTCGGCTGCCGATTCGCGGTTGACGGCAGTGTCGTAGCGCGTGCCGACCGGGCTGCCGGCACGCACCTGCGTACGTTCGGTGTCGGTGACCGGTCCCATGCGGCAGCGGGGTGGCGCGATCATCGTCTGCTGCACCGGCATCGGCACGCCCTTGTCCTGCAGCGTGGAGACCAGCGCTTCGCCGGTACCGAGCTGGCTGAGCACCTTCACCACATCCAGCTTCGGGTTCGGCACGAAGGTCTCGGCGGCGGTCTTCACCGCCTTCTGGTCGCGCGGGGTGAATGCGCGCAGCGCGTGCTGTACMCGGTTGCCGAGCTGGCCRAGGATGTTGGCCGGCACGTCGTCCGGGAACTGCGAGCAGAAGTACACGCCCACGCCCTTGGAACGGATCAGCCGCACCACYTGTTCGATGCGCTGTACCAGAGCGGGCGGTGCATCGTCGAACAGCAGGTGCGCTTCGTCGAAAATGAAGACCAGCTTCGGCTTGTCGAGGTCGCCCACTTCGGGCAGCTGCTCGAACAGCTCCGACAACAGCCACAGCAGGAACGTGGAGTACAGCTTGGGCTTGAGCACCAGCTGGTCGGCGGCAAGGATGCCGATGACACCGCGGCCGTCATGGTTGACCCGCATGATGTCGGCCAGTTCCAGCGCCGGTTCGCCGAAGAAATGCTCGCCGCCGTCCTGCGCCAGCCGCAGCAGGGCGCGCTGGATGGCGGCCACCGACTGCGCACTGACCAGGCCGTACTCGGTGGAGATGTCCTTGCGCTCCTCGGCCACCAGGCCGAGCAGGGCGCGCAGGTCGTCCATGTCCAGCAGCAGCAGGCCGCGGTCGTCGGCCAGCTTGAACACGATGTCGAGCACGCCGGCCTGGGTGTCGTTCAATTCCAGGATGCGGGCCAGCAGGGTCGGGCCCATCTCGCTCACGGTGGTGCGAACCGGGTGGCCGAGCTTGCCGTACAGGTCCCAGAACACGGTGGGGCTGGCGGCCGGGGCATAGTCGCTCACGCCGATCTCGGCCGCGCGCTTGAGCAGGTTCTCGGCGCCGGTGCCCGGCACGGCCAGGCCGGAGACATCGCCCTTCACATCGGCCAGGAACACCGGTACCCCGATCCGCGAGAAGCCCTCGGCCAGGGTCATCAGGGTCACGGTCTTGCCGGTGCCGGTGGCGCCGGCGACCAGCCCATGGCGGTTGCCGAGTTTCGGCAGCAGGGTGACAGCCACATCGTCGGTGATGCCTTTGCCGAGCAGAATCGGATCCATGGTCCAGCCCTTGTGATGAATGTGCCAATGTTAACCGCCGACGGTGACGGGCCGAAGGTCGGCTTGCCCCGACCTTGGCAGCGCCGCTACTCTGCCTGCCTGTTTCATACACAGTGCCACCAATGCCCGTTCCTGTCCTGATTTCCCGCACCTGGCCGCTGCTGGCCCTGGCTGGCCTGGTTTCCCTGGCACCGGAGGCCCACGCACAGCGGGTTTCGGCCCGGGACAAGGTGAAGGTGGATGCCCTGCAGCAGCGCATGACCGCAGCCGAGAAGCGCTACAGCGATGCCGTTCTGCTGGTGGCCAACGCCGATCCGAAGGGGCGCAACGAGGCCGATGCCGCGCTGGAGGACATGGAAGATGTCATCAGCGAATGCGTGAAGCAGAAGGGCTGCCAGATGAGCAACATGCTGTCGACCTACAAGCGCCTGCTCAAGCACGATGCCGATGCCGCCGCCGATGATGACGTGGCCGATGAAGCCGGCGACCGCCTGGAAGCCGACCCGGACCATGTCGGCCCGCTGGCTGCCGACGTGCCCGAGGCGGCCCGCGCAGCGGCGCTGCTGAACGACAAGCGCCATGCCTTCGACAACATGGTCGAGTACAACCCCGCCGTGCAGGCCGGCATCCGCCGCTGGCTGACCGACATGCGCCCGGCGCTGATGACCACTTACGAGAACTACCAGAACCTGCGTGCGGTGATGTGGCCGGAATGGGAGAAGCGCGGCCTGCCCGAGGCGCTGCTGTTCGGCRTSATGGCSAAGGAATCCAACGGCCGTGTACATGCGTCCTCGCGTGCGGGCGCCGCGGGCCTGATGCAGTTCATGCCGGCTACCGGCCGCCGCTTCGGCCTCGGCCCGGACGATACCGGTTTCGATACCCGCTTCGATGCGCGCAGCGCCGCTGAAGCCAGCGCGACGTACCTCAACGAGCGGATGCGTGAGCTCAACAACAACGTCGAACTGTCGCTGGCCGGCTACAACGGCGGTGAGGGCCGCGCAGCGCGCGTCTACAAGCAGTACCCGGGCCAGAGCTTCTGGGTGGACAGCGTCTACAACCAGTTCCCGGGCGAAACCAAGGACTACGTGCCGATGGTGATCGCCGCGTCCTGGATCTTCCTGCACCCCCAGCAGTACGGCGTGGAGTTCCCGAAGATCAACGCGCAGCCGGCCACCATCCGCCTGGCCCGCTCGACCACGATCTACGAACTGACCATCTGCCTGGGCAGCCATGGCACCCGCGATGGCTACATGCGCGCATTGCGCAACCTCAACCCGCGCTATGAGGCCGATGGCTGGATTCCGGCAGGAACCCTCATCAACGCCACCAACCGCATTGCTGGCCTGTACGCGCGCAACTGCGTCAGCGGCCCGCGTGCCGATCTGGCCCGCACCCTGATCACCGCCGACCTCAATGCCGCGATCGTGCGCCCGAGTGCTGCCAGCTACACCGGCAGCGTGGCCGTGGGCGGGGTTGTGCCGGTGGTCGATCCCAATGCCGCCAGCAGCGTGCCGACCACGCCCGCCGCGCCGGTGGCTGCGCCGCGCCCGGCGCCGGCCCCGCGCGCCAAGCCGGCCCGCAGCTACAAGGTCGGCAAGGGTGAGACCTTGGGCCGGATCGCCGCGAAGTTCCAGTGCGATGTGCCGGTGCTGGCCCGCGCCAATGGCCTCAAGGCCCCCGGCTACAGCCTGCGCCACGGCCAGGTGCTGAAGCTGCAGGGCTGCGACAAATAATCTTTCCGCAATCTGGATATCGCATGGACCTCGAAGACACCCGCAACCTGTTCACCAACCTTCGCGAGAACACCGACTGGGACCTGGACGCCCCGCTGCTGTGGGGGTACTTCTTCGTGCACTCCACCGCCGAGCCGCTGCACGCACTGGCCACCCACCTGCAGGCACAGGGTTATGTGCTGGTGGAAGTGTTCGAGCAGGAGCCGGAAGACGGTGAGGCTGCATTCCACGTGCTGCATGTGGAGCGCGTGGAAGTGYACGACGAAACCTCGCTGGACAAGCGAAACCAGGAACTGAGCGCGCTGGCCACGCAGATGGGCGTGGAAGACTACGACGGCATGGACGTCGGCCCGGCGCCGACCCTGCAGTAAATGCGTTGGATCAACGGAGATGCCGGCCAGCGGCCGGCACTACCGCAGGATCAGCGCAGCTTGGCCAGTGCCTGGCCCAGCTGTACCGGATGCTCGGCATCCAGATGCGGGGCGAATTCGGCCACGCCCGGCGGCAGCAGCACGATCACGGTCGAGCCGTAATTGAAGCGCGCCATCTCTTCGAAGCGCTGCAGCGTGATGCCGCGGCCCCGGTAATCCTTGCGGGTGATGCGGTCGCCGTAGTGCGGAATCTCTTCGCCGCTCCACACCGTTTCCACGCCCGACACCAGCAGCGCACCGACCATCACGCTGACCATCGGGCCGAAGCTGGTATCGAAATGGCAGACCAGGCGTTCGTTGCGTGCGAACAGGCCAGGCACGTTGTTCACCGCGGCCGGGCCGACGCTAAACAGGCGACCGGGCACGTGCACGGTTTCGCGCAGGGTTCCGGTCCACGGCATGTGCACGCGGTGGTAGTCGCGCGGCGACAGGTACACCGTRGCATACAGGCCCTCGTTGAACGGCTTGGCGTCCTCGGCGCTGCCCAACAGCTCGGCGGCGGTGAACGACTGCCCCTTGGCCTGGAAGATGCGCCCGGCGTCGATCTTTCCGAGCTGGCTGATGCGGCCGTCCGCCGGCATCACCAGGCTGCGCGGATCGGCATCGGCCACGCGCGCGCCGGGTTTCAGCGCGCGGGTGAAGAACTGGTTGAAGGTCGGGTAGCTGCGCGGGTCCGGATTGGCCGCTTCATCCAGGTTGACGTTGAACTTGCGGGTGACCGTGTCGATCAGCCAGCGCGATACGCGCGGGTTGTCCGAGTACGCCAGCGAACGCGCCATCGAGGACAGCAGGCGGTGGGGCAGGACGTACGTCAGGGCGGTGGTCAGACTCATGGGGCGGATTTCTCGGTCAGCTTCTGCAGGTCGCGGGCGATCGCCGGCGCATTGAACGGGGGCCGCACCAGGCCGGCGAGCCGGCCCTGCGGATCGAGCACGGCCAGGCTGGCGGAGTGCTCGAGGGTGTAATCCTCGGGATTCTCGTCGAAGTGCTTGCCCGGCACCTTCTGGAACACGAAGCCCAGCGAGGTGGCAAAGCGCTCCAGCGAGGGAATGTCGGCGGTCGCTGCCAGGGTGTCCTTGTGGAAGCCATGGGCGTACTCGCCCAGGCGCGTGGCGGTGTCGCGCTCCGGGTCGACCGAGACGAACAGCACGCGCGGGCGCAGGCCGTCGGGCAGGGCTTCCCACTGGTTCTGCGCCCCGGCCAGCTCGGCCAGGGTGGTCGGGCAGACGTCTGGACAGAACGTGAAGCCGAGGAACACCAGGGTCCAGTGGCCCTTCAGTTCGCCGGGAATCAGGCGCGTGCCGTCGGACTGGGCCAGGTTGTAGTCGGGCAGGGTGCGCGGCTGCGGGTACAGGGTGATCGCTTCGGTGGCCGGCTGCCCGGCCGGCGGCTTCGGCGCGAACACCTGCTGGGCGGCGAGCAGGCCAAGGCCCGCCGCCAGGGCGATCAGCAGGATGATGCCGACGTTGCGATTGAACATGGGATTCCGCCGCAGGAAGTGGCCACCATCATACCGGCTGCGGCTGGATCGTTTCTGCCGCAACGGATGCCGGCGCAGGCGGCAACCCCTATAATCGGGGGCCACTTTGCCCGCAGTACCGCCATGACCGCTGAAACGGCCGCCGAACTCCATACGATCATCGATCTGATCCGCTACGGCACCAGCCGTTTCAATGCTGCGGGCCTGACCTTCGGGCACAGCTACGACAATGCCCTGGACGAGGCCACCCAGCTGGTGCTGCACGGCCTGCACCTGCCGCACGACCTCGGCCCGGCCTACGGCCAGGCGCGCCTGCTGCGCGAAGAGAAGCTGGCGGTGCTGGAGCTGTTCCAGCGCCGCATCGACGAGCGCATCCCGGCTGCCTACCTGACCGGTGAAGCCTGGTTCGCCGGCCTCAGCTTCAAGAGCGACACGCGCGCCCTGGTGCCGCGTTCGCCGATCGCCGAACTGATCGAGTGCGGCTTCGAGCCGTGGCTGGCCGGCCGCGATGTCAACCGCGCGCTGGACCTGTGCACCGGTTCGGGCTGCATCGCCATCGCCATGGGCCACTACTACCCGAACTGGGAAGTGGACGGCGTGGACCTCAGCGATGAGGCGCTGTCACTGGCCGAAGAGAACAAGGAACGCCTGCAGGCGCACAACGTGACCCTGCTGAAGTCGGACCTGTTCAACGGCCTGACCGGTCGCCACTACGACCTGATCGTCACCAACCCGCCGTACGTCACCAACGACGAGACCGACGCCCTGCCGCAGGAATACTCCTGCGAGCCGGAGATGGGCCTGCGTGCCGGCGACGACGGCCTGGACCTGGTGCTGAAGATCCTGCGCGACGCGCCGCTGCACCTGAGCGAGGACGGCCTGCTGATCTGTGAAGTGGGCGAATCCGAACAGCACCTGATCAAGCTGCTGCCGGAAGTGGATTTCGCCTGGGTCGAATTCAAGGTCGGCCAGATGGGCATCTTCGCGGTCGAGTGCCGCGAGCTGATCGCCCACAGCGCGCGCATCACCGAACTGGCGGCGCAGCGCCCGTGAGCTCCAATTCGTTCGGCAAGCTGTTCACCGTCACCACGTTCGGCGAATCGCACGGGCCGGCCATCGGCTGCGTGATCGATGGCTGCCCGCCGGGGCTGGCGCTGGACGCGGCCGAATTCAACCATGACCTGCAGCGTCGCGCCACCGGCAAGAGCCGGCATACGTCGGCGCGGCGCGAGACCGACGAGGTCGAGATCCTGTCCGGGGTGTACGAGGGCCTGACCACCGGCACTCCGATCGCGCTGCTGATCCGCAACACCGACCAGCGCAGCAAGGACTACAGCAACATCGGCCAGCAGTTCCGTCCGGGGCATGCCGACTACAGCTACTGGCACAAGTACGGCATCCGCGACCCGCGCGGCGGTGGCCGCTCCTCGGCGCGCGAGACCACCATGCGCGTGGCTGCTGGCGTGGTCGCCAAGAAATGGCTGGCCGAGCGTTTCGGCATCACCGTGCGCGGCTACCTGTCGCAGCTGGGCGGGATCACTCCGGCCGGTTTCGACTGGTCGGTAGTCGAGGAGAATCCGTTCTTCTGGCCGCACGCCGCACAGGTGCCCGAGCTGGAGGCGTACATGGATGCGCTGCGCAAGTCCGGCGATTCGGTCGGTGCCTGCGTGGACGTGATCGCCGACAATGTACCGCCGGGCTGGGGCGAGCCGATCTACGGCAAGCTTGATGGCGAGCTCGCGGCCGCACTGATGAGCATCAACGCGGTSAARGGCGTGGAGATCGGCGACGGTTTCGCCAGCGCCATGCAGAAGGGCACCGAACACCGTGACCTGCTGACTCCGCAGGGTTTTGCCAGCAATCATGCCGGCGGCATTCTCGGTGGCATTTCCACCGGCCAGCCGGTGGTCGCCTCGATGGTGCTCAAGCCGACTTCCAGCCTGCGCCTGCCCGGTGAATCGCTGGATACGGCCGGCAATGTGGTGGAGGTGGTCACCACCGGCCGCCATGATCCCTGCGTCGGCATCCGCGCCACGCCCATCGCCGAGGCGATGATGGCCCTGGTGCTGATGGACCAGGCGCTGCGCCACCGCGCGCAGTGCGGCGATGTCGGCACCATCACTCCGCGCATTCCCGGCCAGCTTGATGGCTGATACGCGGCCGACGGTATGGGTGAGCCAGCCGCTGATCGACGCGGCCATCGCGCCGTTGCGCGATCGCGTGCAGCTGCGCACCACCGATACCGTCACCGCCTGGTCGCCACAGCAGATCGCCGCGCAGCTGGCGGACGTTGACGGGGCGATCATCACCCTCAACGAACGCATCGGTGCGACCCAGGTCGCCGATGCCGCGCAGTTGAAGTTGATCGCCAATGTCGGCGTCGGCTACAACAATCTGGATGTCGACGCGCTCAGCGCCGCCGGCATTCTCGCCAGCAACACCCCGGACGTTCTCACCGAGACCACCGCCGATCTCGGCTTTGCGCTGTTGATGGCCACCGCGCGCCGGATCACCGAATCCGAGCGCTGGCTGCGCGAGGGCCAGTGGGGGCAGTGGTCGTTCCAGACCATGCTGGGGGCCGACATCCATGGCAGCACGCTGGGCATCCTCGGCATGGGCCGCATCGGCCAGGGCATCGCCCGTCGCGGCGCGCACGGCTTCGGCATGAAGGTGCTCTACCACAACCGTTCGCGGCTGCCGGCCGATACCGAAGCCGCGCTCGGAGCGACCTACGTGGATCTGGACACGCTGCTGGCGCAGTCCGACCATCTGTTGACCGTGTTGCCATACACCGCCGCCTCGCACCACATCATCGACGCCGCCGCGCTGGCCAGGATGAAGCCGTCTGCCACCCTGGTGAACATCGCCCGCGGCGGCATCGTCGACGAACTGGCGTTGGCCGATGCACTGGCCAACGGTCGCCTGGCGGCGGCCGGCCTGGATGTCTACGAAGGCGAACCGAACGTGCGGCCGGAACTGCTGGCCCTGCGCAACATCGTGCTGACCCCGCATATCGGCAGCGCATCGCTGGCCACGCGTACGGCCATGGTGCAGATGGCCGTGGACAATCTGCTGGCCGGGCTTGGCCTGGATGGCAGCCCGTCGCGCATGCCGAGCGCGATCAACGCCGACGCGGCCCTTGCCGCGCGCGCGACCTCGGACAAAAAAAGCGGGAAACGATAGGGAACCTCCGCGCATCCATCCGAGGAGGCTCCCCGAACCCAGCTGTCGTGCGTGAGTTTTCCCCCTTCCCGTTTTCGTGAGAGTTCCCCCATGAGCAATGCACAACGCAGCTTCCACGTCGCCATCGTCGGCGCCACCGGCGCGGTCGGCGAGACCATGCTGGCCATCCTGGCCGAGCGCGATTTCCCGGTCGGCACCCTGAGCCTGCTCGCTTCCGAGCGCTCGGCCGGCGGCGAAGTCGAATACAACGGCAACAAGGTCAGGATCCAGGACCTGGCCACTTTCGACCCGAGTGGCGTGGAAATCGCCCTGTTCTCGGCCGGTGGCAGCGTGTCCAAGGAATACGCCCCGAAGTTCGCTGCCGCTGGCGCGGTGGTGATCGACAACTCCTCGGCCTTCCGTTACGACGATGACGTGCCGCTGGTGGTGTCGGAGGTCAATCCGGACCAGGTCGCCAACCGTCCGCGCGGCATCATCGCCAACCCGAACTGCTCGACCATGCAGATGCTGGTCGCGCTGGCACCGCTGCACCGCAAGTACGGCATCGAGCGCATCAACGTGTCCACCTACCAGTCGGTATCCGGTGGTGGCCGTTCGGCACTGGAAGAACTGGGCAAGCAGACCGGCCAGCTGCTGAGCTTCCAGGAAATCGATCCGCAGCGTTTCCCGGTGCAGATCGCCTTCAACCTGATCCCGCACATCGACGACTTCCTGGACAACGGCTTCACCAAGGAAGAGATGAAGCTGGTCTGGGAGACGCGCAAGATCCTGGGCGACGACAGCATCCTCGTGAACCCGACCGCGGTGCGCGTGCCGGTGTTCTACGGCCACTCCGAATCGGTGGCGATCGAAACCCGTGACAAGGTGACCGTCGCCGAAGCGCGCGCGCTGCTGGAACAGTCGCCGGGCATCGAGGTGGTGGATCGTCACGAGGCCGGTGGCTACCCGACGCCGGTCACCCATGCCTCGGGCACCGACGCGGTGTACGTCGGCCGCATCCGCGAGGACCTGTCGCATCCGCGCGGCCTGAACCTGTGGATCGTGTCGGACAACGTGCGCAAGGGCGCAGCCCTCAACGCGGTGCAGCTGGCCGAGCTGGTCGCCGCCGAGAAGCGCTGATCCCCGCTGTTGCCTGACCGGTAGTGCCGGCCGCTGGCCGGCACTAGCGCAGTCCGCCTCCCCGGTGGGTGCGGACCGTGGTCCGCACGCTTTATAGTGTCGCCCATGAATAAACGAGCCAAGGGCGCACGGCGTCCGCTCACCTGTCTTTCCGCCGCGCTGCTGGCCCTGGTCAGCAGTTCGGCCATGGCCCTGGGCCTGGGCGACATCCGGGTCCTGTCCAAGCCGGGACAGCCGTTGCTGGCCGAGATCCCGGTGATCTCGGCCGATCCGTCCGAACTTGAGAACCTGCGCGTCGCGCTCGCTTCGCCGGTCACCTTCGAGCGCGTTGGCCTGCAGCGCCCGGCRGGTCTGGTCAGCGAACTGCAGTTCGAGCTGACCCGCAATGCGCAGGGCAGGGCGGTGGTGCGGGTGACCTCGCAGACGCCAGTGGAAACACCCTCGTTGAGCTTCCTGGTCGAGGCCGACTGGGGCCAGGGCCGGCTGGTGCGTGAGTACTCGGCGCTGGTCGATGCACCGGCCAGTGCACTGGCCGTGGCCGAACCGGAAATCGTCGCGCCGGCCGGCGTGCTGTCGGACACCATCGTCCGTGATGCGCCTGCCGCCGCTGCAACCGCACCCGAGCCGGCACCGGTCACGCCGGCTGCCGCACCTGCTGCACCGCGTCCACGGGCTGCGTCACCTGCACCTGCACCTGCACCTGCACCAGCGCTCGCTGCAGACGGCAGTGTGACCGTGCAGCGCGGACAGACGCTTTCGCAGATCGCCGGCTCGCTGGCCCGTGGCAATCAGATCAGTCGCGACCGGGCGATGATCGCGCTGTTGCGTGCCAACCCCGAAGCCTTCATCCGTGGCAACGTCAACCTGCTCAAGCAGGGCGCGGTGCTGCGCATGCCGGGCGATACCGCACTGGCCGCGGTGGATGCGGCCGAGGCCACCGCGCTGGTCCGCGAACATGCCGCGCAGTGGCGGCAGGCACGCACCGTGCCACAGCCGGCTGGCGCCGCGATGCCGGTGGCCAAGGCCGATGGCGCTGCTTCTTCCCCGGCTGCGGCCACCGGGGCACGACTTGAAATCGCTCCGGCGCTGGCATCCGACGCCGCGCACGCGGGCACAACCACCGGCACCAGTGCCGGCAGCGAGGGTGACATGCTGGGCAACGAACAACTGCGCCAGGCCAAGGAGGACATCGCCACCCGCGATGCCGAAATCGGCGATCTGAAGCAGCGCGTGGCGGAGCTGGAGAAGCTCAAGGAGCAGCAGCAGTCCCTGATCGCGATGAAGGACAACGACCTGGCCGCCGCGCAGCAGCGTTTGGCCCAGGCGCCCGGTGCGCCCGGCGCTGGCACGCCCTGGTACTGGCTGGGCCTGCCGCTGCTCGTGCTGGCTGCCCTGGGCGCCTGGCTGCTGCGTCGTCGCAAGCCCTCGCCGCTGCCGCCGCTGCGCGATGAACACGATGCCGCCGGCCTGGCAGCAGCGCTGCCGGCAGGTGCCGCGCTGGATACCCTGACCGAACAGGACGCCGGGGTGAACTTCGCTGCCGATGGCGGTCGCCAGGAACCGGCGATGCCGGCCTGGGCTGCCACTGCCGACCATGACGTGCCGGCTGCGGACATCCATGAGGATGCCTCGCCGGCCGAGTGGCGGGCGGGTGAGCTTGATGAAGACGAACGGGTTGAACTGCCTGCTGCGGTGAACGATCTGCCGCGTTGGGACGATCCTGCCGGCGCGGCTGCGGTGGCGCCCATCGAGCCAGCCGAGGTGGCCGTGCCCGAATACGCGCTGCAGGCCGAACAGGAGCCGCAGTTCCGCGGTGTGTTCGATCTGCCGGCCGAACCGCATGAGCATGAGACGGCTGCACCGGTCGACCTGCACGACGACCGTGCTGCCGCCGAGGACGCCGTCGGGTCTGCTGCAGACAATGGCCATGACTGGGCACCGCGTATCGGCCAGGAGCGGCTGGAACTGGCCATCGCCTATCTGGACCTGGGCGACGCGCAGACCGCGCGCACCCTGCTGCAGGAGGTTGCCGAAGGGGGTGACCTGCATTGCCAGGCGCAGGCCCGCGAACTGCTGGCGCGTCTGCCCTGACACCCTTTCGACAAGGACCTGCGATGACCCGCGAACGCCGTCTCGACTATGTTGAATTCGCCTCGAGCGACCCGGCTGCGAGCCGCGCGTTCTTCGAGGTCGTGTTCGGCTGGTCGTTTGTCGATTACGGCAGCGACTACACCGCTTTCGATGATGGCCGCCTGCAGGGAGGCTTCTTCCGTGGCCAACCACAACGTGCCAGCGAAGGCGCGCCACTGCTGGTGCTGTATGCCGACCAGCTGGCGCCGATGGAAGCGGCGGTGCGTGCGGCCGGTGGTCAGATCGTGCGGACCGTGTTCTCTTTCCCTGGCGGCAGCCGTTTCCAGTTCGTCGAGCCCGGTGGCAACGAACTGGCGGTCTGGTCCGAGCGCGACCCGGCCTGAGCGCCGCCCCACCCGCAATATCGAGGTAGCACATGCGTTACGCGCTCGGCGTCGAGTACGACGGCAGCGATTTCAGGGGCTGGCAGAACCTGGGCGAGGGCGGACCCAGCGTCCAGGCCAGCCTGGAACAGGCCCTGTCATCGGTGGCCGATACCCCGCTGCAGGTGGTCTGCGCCGGCCGCACCGATGCCGGCGTGCACGGCCAGTGCCAGGTCGTGCACTTCGACACCGACGTAGTACGTGATCCGCGCGCGTGGATGCTCGGCACCACCACCCGCCTGCCGCGTTCGATCGCCGTGCGCTGGTGCGTGCCGGTGGCCGACGATTTCCATGCCCGTTTCTCCGCCCGCGCACGACGTTATCGCTACCGCCTGCTCAATCGCGAAGTGCGCCYGGCGCTGGGCCGGCAGACCCTGAGCTGGGAGCGGCGCCCGCTCGATGCCGAGCGCATGCACCTGGCCGGACAGGCCCTGCTGGGCGAGAACGATTTCAGCGCCTTCCGCTCGGTCCAGTGCCAGGCCCTGCATGCCCGGCGAGAGCTGCAGTCGCTGCAGGTCAGCCGCCACGACGACGTCATCGAGGTGGCGGTGCGCGGCAATGCATTCCTTCATCACATGGTCCGCAATATCGTCGGTTCGTTGATACTGGTCGGCAGTGGCGAGCAGCCGGTGGAGTGGATCGCCGAACTGCTGGCCGGGCGCGACCGCACCGTGGCCGGTCCCACCGCTCCTCCGCAGGGACTGGTGTTCCTGGGGCCGCTGTACCCCGACAACTGGCATCTGCCCGCCGAGGTAACGCTATGAGCCGCTCCTACTACCGTACCCGCATCAAGTTCTGTGGCATGACCCGTGCCGGCGACGTGCGCCTGGCCGGCGAGCTGGGCGTGGATGCGGTGGGCTTCATCTTCGCCCGCGAGAGCAGCCGCCGGGTCGCGCCGGCCGAAGCGCGCGCGATGCGCCAGGCCATCGCACCGATGGTCGACGTGGTGGCGTTGTTCCGCAACAACAGCAGGGAAGAAGTGCGCGAGGTGCTGCGTACCGTGCGGCCGACCCTGCTGCAGTTCCATGGCGAGGAAGACGAGAGCTTCTGCCGCAGCTTCAACATGCCTTACCTGAAGGCGATCGCCATGGGCGGGCGCGAGGAGATCAATGCGCGCACCCTGCAGCTGCGCTACCCCAGCGCCGCCGGCTTCCTGTTCGACAGCCATGCGCCGGGCGGCGGCGGCGGTACCGGCGTGGCCTTCGACTGGTCGCGTATCCCCACCGGCCTGCACCGGCCGTTCCTGCTGGCCGGAGGCCTGACGCCGGAGAACGTGCATGACGCCGTGCTGGCGACCCTGCCGTGGGGCGTGGATGTCTCCAGTGGCATCGAACTGGAGCCGGGCATCAAGGACGGCTACAAGATGCGCACGTTCGTGGAAGAAGTCCGGCGCTCCGATTGCGCCGTGCTGGATTGAGACACGGTCACTTCCGAGGTGTCCGGTCTTCACATTTGAGCCTGCACACCCTCTTCACATAGGATGATCCCCAAGCGTGCTGGCCATGAGGGCCGGCACGAGGATCGACGGAGCCGCTGGTGGCGTGCTCCGAACGGGCGCCTGGCGCCCCCGCCCAGGAAGGCAAGCGATGCAGGAATTCCTAACCGTCGTACTCGGTTATCCGACCCTCCCGTACAGCGTCGCGCTGGCGGTGGCGGTTCTGTATTGGGGGATTGCCGCCTTTGGCCTGGTCGATGACGGTTTCGGCGAGGCCGGTGCCGATGGCGCCCTTGAAGGCGATGCCCATCTCAGTGGCCTGTCAGCGCTGCTGGCGCGCTGGGGCCTGGGCGGCGTGCCGCTCATGGTGGTGGTGACGCTGCTGAGCCTGTTCGCCTGGACCCTCACCTACTTCATCCATCTGTACCTGCTGCTGCCGTTGCCCGACCTGCTGCGCTGGTCATTGGGCACCGTCGTGGCGGTGCTCGCACCCCTGCCGGCGGTGCCGGTCACCGCGCTGCTGCTGCGTCCCATCCGCCGCTTCCTGCTGCGCCTGCGCCCGGTGCCGCAGGCCTCGCTGCTGGGCCGGGTCGGCGTGGTCGCTTCGCCGAAGGTCGACGCACGCAGTGGCCATGCCACCGTCGATGACGGCGGTGCCGGCCTGGTCCTGCAGATCCGCAGCGACATCGAACTGCAGCGCGGCGAGCGCATCGTGCTGGTCGAGCACGTGGCTGCACAACACCATTACCGGGTGGTCCGCGCCGACGCGGTCGCCCTCGACTTCCAGGACAACCTGCTTCCGGGCAACAAGGAGAAACATCAATGACGTTGGCATCCGTGCTCCCCTTCCTGATCATCGTGGGCGGCGTCCTCGCCCTCCTGCTCGGCGTGGCGGGCCTGTTCAAGGCGTTCTACCGCAAGGTCGACCAGGGCGTGGCCCTGATCGTCAACGACATGAGTTCCACCCCGAAAGTGCATTTCACCGGTGCGCTGATCATTCCCGTGCTGTACCGCGCCGAGCTGATGCGGATCAGCCTGATCACCCTGCAGATCGACCGCCGCGGCAAGGAAGGCCTGATCTGCCGCGACAACATGCGCGCCGACATCGCCGTGGCGTTCTACCTGCGCGTCAACGAGACCCAGGCCGACGTACTGCGCGTGGCCAAGGCGATCGGCGCCGACCGCGCGTCGGACAAGCATGCCGTCGATGAGCTGTTCAACGCCAAGTTCTCCGAAGCACTGAAGACGGTCGGCAAGAAGTTCGATTTCACCGAGCTGTTCGAGAAGCGCCAGGAATTCCGCGACGAGATCATCGCGGTGATCGGCAACGACCTCAATGGGTATGTGCTGGAAGACGTGGCCATCGACTACCTGGAGCAGACTCCGAAGTCGCTGCTGGACCAGTTCAACATCCTCGATGCGCAGGGCATCCGCAAGATCACCGAGCTGACCGCTGCGCAGAACGTGGTGACCAACGAGCTGGAGCAGAACGAGAAGCTGGCCATCACCAAGAAGAACGTCGAAGCCCGCGAAGCACTGCTGGCCCTTGAACGGCAGCAGGCCGAAGCCGAGGCACGGCAGAAGCGCGAGATCGAGACCATCCGTGCGCGCGAGGAAGCCGAGACCGCCAAGGTGCAGGAAGAGCAGCGCCAGCTGTCCGAGAACGCCCGCATCGAAGCGCAGCAGGTGATCGACATCCGCGAGCAGAACCGCATGCGCGAAGTTGAAGTGGCCGAGCAGAACCGCCAGCGCGCCGTGGCCATCGAAGCCGAGCGCGTCGAGCGCGCACGCCAGCTGGAGCAGGTCACCACCGACCGCGAAGTGCAGCTGCAGGGCGTGGAGCGCGACAAGGTGGTCGAGCAGGGCAAGATGGACGTGGCCAACATCACCCGCGAACGCATCTCCATCGACAAGACCGTGGCGCAGGAAGAAGAGCGCATCAAGGAAGTGCGCGAAGTCTCCGAGGCCGACCGCCAGAAGCAGGTGTTGATCCTGGAAGCCGAGGCGAAGGCGCAGGAATCGCTGGTGCGCGAAGTGAAGGAAGCCCAGGCCCGCGAGACCGCCTCCAAGCATCGCGCGGTGGAGCTGACCACGCTGGCGCAGGCCGAGCACGAAGCCGCCGGCAAGCAGGCCGAGGCCAAGCGCCTGCTGGCCGATGCCTTCCGCGCCGAGCAGGCCGCACCCGGCCTGGCCGAAGCGCAGGTACGCGAAGCGTCGGCGCTGGCCATCGAGAAGGTTGGCATCGCCGAGGCGCGCGTGATCGAAGCCAAGGCCGAAGCGAACCTGAAGCAGGGCAGCAACGAGGCGCGCGTGCTGGCCGAGACGCTGCAGGCCCAGGCACAGGGCGAGGAGAAGATGGGCCTGGCCCGCGCCACCGCCACCGAATCGCTGGGCAACGCCGAAGCCGGCGTGGTGCAGAAGAAGCTGTTGGCCGAGGCCGAGGGCCTGGTCCGCAAGTTCGAGGCCATCGCCTCGCTGAGCGACCAGGCGCGCGGCCATGAAGAATTCCGCATGATGCTGGACAACAGCCTGAAGCAGGCGCTGGCCTCGATCGAAGCCGGCAAGGAAGTCTCGCGCGAGAACGCCGGCGTCATCGCCAGCGCGCTGCGCAACGCCGACATCGACCTGGTTGGCGGCGACGGCGGCATGTTCGAGAACCTGATCAAGGCGGTTTCGCTGGGCAAGTCGATCGAGGGCTTCGCCGGCAAGAGTCCGATCGTGCAGGACCTGATGCAGCGCTACCTGGGCGTCAACGTGGCCGACAATGCACCGCGGCAGATCGCCGAGGACGCAGAGACCGTGCCCGTCGCGGCGACCGTCGTGGTCGACAGCGCGCGCTGATCCACCCGGCGATGGCCATCGCCATCGCCCACCCGTGCCGGCCGCATCGACGGCCGGCCGTCCGTGAGCCGGAAACCTGCTGATGTCCGAAACCAAACCGTCCACCGAGTCCGTCGCACCAGAGGCTGCCGGCGATACCGTCGACCAGGCCGTAGCCCAGGGCGGCGCCTATGAAGTCCTGCGGCGCCGTCTCGGCGAACAGGGCCAGCGCCTGCAGGCCGTTGCCGAGCAGCTGAACCGCCAGCGCCTGGCCGAGTTCGGCGACAGCCGCCTGGAGGTGGTCGGCCGTTTCCGTATCCGCAGCGAGAACAACTGTGTCGGCCGCGACATCGTCCAGGTCGGCCCGGATCGCCTGCTGTTCGGCTACAACGTGTTCATCGGGCTCAAGACCCAGACCCGCATCGAAGATGTGTTCGGTCTGTACCGGCTGGTACAGGGCGCCGATGGCTACGACGTTGCTGCCCTTGAACTGAAGGGCAGTTTCCTCGACCAGCCCGGCTTCGTGCATGACTTCAACGAGCTGTACGCCTACTACAAGCATGCGCGCCTGCTGCAGCTGATCGTGGTGGGCGACAAGCTGCTTGCCTCGTTCCAGATCGGCGAGCGCAGCAGCGACGTGCGCGTGTTCCGCTGGGCGTTGTCACGCGAAGGTGAACTGACCTATCTCGATGCGCGCGGCGAGCGTGACATCGCCTTGCCGCCACCCTTCGATTTCGAATGGACCCGCGCCACGCGCGACCTTGCCGTCAACGGCCGCCATTCGCATCTGAACATCCTCGATACCCTGTTCGTGGAAACCACCGGTGGCGATCTCACCATCAAGGTGGAAAACAACACCGAAACCGGGCAGGGCATCTACAGCGAACCGGTGGAGGACAGCACGCAGTCGCTGGACGATGCCCAGTTCGAGTTCGCCCGGGTCGGCTCGCTGGTGCTGCTGAAAGTGCTGCCCTACCGCGAAACCGAATGGCGCGGACTGATCTACAACACGCTTACCGGCGACATCGTGCGCAACGATGCCATCGTCCAGGCCTGCGTGCAGCTGCCCGAAGACCACGGCATCATCTTCCCCGGCGGCTATTACCTGCAGGGTGGCGAGCACAAGGCGTTCGACGCCTCGATGGATGGCATGCAGTTCAAGCGCAGCATCCGTTCGCCCAACGGCGAGGACGTGCTGTACATCTTCTACGAGCGCGAAGGCGGGCGTTCGGCGCTGTTCGTCTACAACACCATCCAGCGCGTGCTGCAGAACCCCGTGTTCGGCCACGGCTATGCCTTCATGCAGGACGGGCGCATGGTGCTGTTCCATGCCGAAGGCACCGAGCCGACCCGCATCCATCCGATGCAGGTCTGGCAGACGCCCTTCAGCAGCGATGAGTTCGCCGCCAGCCGTCCGCCGGGCAATACCTTCATGGGGCGCATCGGCAACGCCGAGCTGGTTCGCGGCATCTCCAACCTGTTCAACCTGGCGCGCGAGATCGACGGCCAGGATGTATCGGTGCAGCGCTACCAGCGCCTGGTAGCCGACACCCGGCGGCTTTTCGATGCGCATCATTGGCTGGGTGACGAGGCCTGCGATGGCGCCGAAGCCCTGCTGCGGCAGATCAGCGCCACCGGCGAATCGGTGCTGGACGAATACGAAAAGGTGCAGTCGATCCGCCAGCAGTCGGCCCAGGCAATGGCCGAGGCCGAGGCCACGCACAAGGCGCTGCTGGGCCGGCTTCAGCCGGAAAACTGGAACGAGGTGCAGGCCTTCGTCGAAGCGCTCAGCGCGATCACCGCACTGCGCGGTCGACTGCTGACCATCCGCGAACTGCGCTACATCGATACCGCGCGCATCGAGGCGATGGCCGCCGAACTTGTGCAGGCGCACGACCGTGTCGGCGCCGCCACCGGTACCTTCCTTGCCGGCGATGCAGCACTGGCCCCCTTGACCGCCCGCATGCAGGCGCTGGACGAAGCCGCACAGCAGGCCGCCAGTGCACGCCAGCTGGATGAGCAGCTGGACGGCCTGCGCGGCATGGCCGGCGATCTGGACATGCTGTCCGAGCTGATGGCCGGGCTGAAGGTCGACGATGCGACCGCGCGCACCCGCGTGGTCGAATCCATCTCGCTGCTGTACGGGCGCCTGAACCAGGCACGCGCACGCGCCGAACAGCGCCGCAAGTCGCTGGGTTCGGCCGAAGCCGTGGCCCAGTTCGCCGCCCAGTTCGCCCTGTTCTCGCAGTCGATCACCAGCGCGCTGGCGATGGCCAGCGACCCTGAGCGGGCCGACGAACAGTTGTCGCGCCTGCTGGTGCAGCTGGAAGAACTGGAAAGCCAGTTCGGCGAGCACGAGCAGTTCCTCGGCGACATCCTGAGCAAGCGCGAAGAGCTGGTCGAAGCCTTCGATACGCACAAGCAGGCCCTGCTGGATGATCGCCAGCGCAAGGCGCGCTCGGTGCTCGATGCCGCCAACCGCATCCTTGATGGCCTCGGAAAGCGTACCGAGCGGTTCGGCACGGCCGACGAGCTCAACGCTTTCTTCGCCGGCGATCCGCTGATCCTCAAGCTGCGTGAACTGGCCGAGCGCCTGCGTGCGCTGCGCGACAACGTCAAGGCAGACGATGTCGAGGCGCGCCTGAAGGGCGTGCGCGACCAGGCCGTGCGCCAGCTGCGCGACCGCAGCGACCTGTACGAGGCCGGCGGCAACGTGGTCCGCCTTGGCCCGCGCCATCGATTCAGCGTGAACACCCAGGCGCTGGACCTGACCCTGCTGCCACGGGGTGAAACCCTTGCCATCCACCTCACCGGCACCGATTTCCTGGAGACCCTGCACGATCCCGAGCTTGATGCGCTCAAGCCGTTCTGGCCGGTGACCCTGGATTCGGAATCGGCAGCGATCTACCGTGGCGAATACCTGGCCGGGTGCCTGTTGCTGGCTGCGGAGGAGGGCCGTGATGGCCTGGACCTGGGCCAGCTGCAGCACGATGCAGCCGAACCGGAAGCGCTGGGCCAGCGGGTCCGCGCCTTTGCCGCGCCCCGTTACCGCGAGGGCTACGAGCGCGGTATCCATGACCATGACGCCGCCCTGATCCTGCGCGCGCTGTTGCCGCTGCAGCAGGCCGCCGGACCGCTGCGGCATTCGCCCCATGTGCGTGCGTTGGCACTGCTGTTCTGGGCCGCGCGCCAACGCGATGAAGCCGTGGCGCAGTGGCCCGGCCGGCAGGCTGGTGCCGAGGCCATCGCGCGCCTGTTCGGTTCCGATGAGGGGCGCCAGGCCCTGCGTGCGGAAATGGCCAAGGCGCTGCATGACCATGCACTCGCGCATGCACTGCCGTTTGACGCCGCCGCCGCCGATGCAGCAGCGGCATACCTGGGCGAAGAACTGGTGGCCGGCGAGCCGGTGTTCAGCACCAGCCGGCACGCGCAGGCATTGCTTGACGCGCTGTCGCAGCAACTGGAGCAGGCGGGCCAGCGTGATGCGCTTGAACGTGCGCTGCAGCGCTCGCAGGATCCGCTGGCCATGCGTTGGGCATTGGCCGGACAATGGCTGCGGGCGCTCGCCGGGCTGCCGGCACAGTCGGCGCATGCCGGCTATGTCGAAGAAGCGGCGGCATTGCTGCTGGTGCAGCGACAGCTGCGCACCCGTGCCAGCGATGCACCGCTGCAGGCGGAGGTCAGCGGCCTGCTGGGTGAACACGCCCGCATCCACAACGGCAGCCTGACCGTGTCGCTGGACGATTTCCTGGCACGCCTGCAGCATCACCTGCAGGCGTTCGTACCGGCCTTCCATGCCTATCAGGCGGTGCGCCAGGGCATCATCGGTCGCGAACGCGAAACCCTGCGGCTGTCGGAGTTCAAGGCCCGGCCGTTGTCGTCCTTCGTGCGCAACAAGCTGATCAACGACGTATATCTCGGCGTGATCGGTGACAACCTGGCCAAGCAGATGGGTACCGTTGGCGAGAACAAGCGCAGCGACCTGATGGGCCTGCTGATGATGATCTCGCCGCCCGGCTACGGCAAAACCACGTTGATGGAGTACGTGGCGCATCGCCTCGGCCTGGTCTTCATGAAGATCAACGGCCCGGCGCTGGGCCACGAAGTGCGGTCGCTGGATCCGCAGCAGGCACCGGACGCCACCTCGCGGCAGGAGCTGGAAAAGCTCAACCTGGCGCTGGAGATGGGCAACAACACCATGCTGTATGTCGATGACATCCAGCACACGCACCCCGAGTTCCTGCAGAAGTTCATCTCGCTGTGCGATGGCACGCGCCGCATCGAGGGCGTATGGCGCGGCCGTACGCGCACCTACGACATGCGTGGCAAGAAGTTCTGCGTGGTCATGGCCGGCAATCCGTACACCGAATCCGGCGAAGTGTTCAAGATTCCGGACATGCTGGCCAACCGTGCCGACATCTACAACCTGGGCGATGTGCTCGGTGGCATGGAAGCAGCCTTCACGCTCAGCTACATCGAGAACAGCCTGACTTCCAACCCGGTATTGGCGCCGCTGGCCACGCGCGAGATGGCCGACCTGTACCTGCTGGTCGACCGCGCGATGGGCAAGGATGTGTCCACCAACGGCCTGAGCCACGCCTACAGCGGCGCCGAGATCAACGAGATCACCGCCACCCTGCAGCGCATGCTGCAGGTCCGCGATGTGGTCTACARGGTCAACCAGCAGTACATCGCCAGCGCTGCCCAGGATGACCGCTATCGCACCGAGCCGCCCTTCCGCCTGCAGGGCAGCTACCGCAACATGAACAAGCTGGCGGAGAAGATTTCGCCGGTGATGAATGACGACGAGCTGCAGCAGCTGATCTCCGACCACTACCTGGGCGAAGCGCAGCTGCTGACCACCGGTGCCGAAGAGAATCTGCTGAAGCTGGCCGAGCTGCGTGGCGTGCTCGATGAGGAACGCGCGCAACGCTGGGCGCAGATCAAGCGTGATTTCCTGCGCAACAAGGCAATGGGCGCCGGCGACAGTGATGTCGGTGGCCGCGTGGTCGCGCAGCTGGCCGACATCGCCAGTGCGTTGCAGCTGCCACCGCCGCCGCCGCCGGCAGAGGTGGCCGTCGTACCGGAGCCTGCGCCATGGCCGGCCCTGCTGGCAGCGCTGCAGCGCCTGGCCGATGCACGTCCGGCCAGCGCGCCGGCTGCCGCCGTACCGCAGGCCGCAGCCACGCCATTGGCCGAAGACCTGCAGGCTGGTCTGGCACCGCTGCTGCAGCTGCTGGTCGCCTCGCAGGAACAGCAGGTGCAGTTGTCGCAGACGTTGGCGGCGTTTGCCGGGTGGGCCCGGCAGCAGGTAACTGCCGATGTGGCCACGACCGACACGCGTCGCCGCCCGCGGGTGCGTCGTGCAGCGACTCCGGAAGAACGTGCGCTGGACGAAGCGCTGATGCGCCACTTCTACGGTGAATCATTGCCGCCGGAAACGGTGGCTGATGACGGCCCACGGCCGCCGCCACTGCCGTGACCTGCGTGCGCTCCCTGCCCGAACCCACGCTTCCGGCGCGTGCCGATGTGGCCACGCTGGCAGCGTACGGCAGCCACTTGCTGCAGGTATTGGCCGAGCCTGCACCGTTGCAGGCCGGCGCGGAAGGCGAGGGACTGGTGGCTGCGCTGGCGCGGATCGCATTGGCGTTGCAGGCCAGCGATCCGGCGCGCCTGCGCCGGCAGGAGAGCTGGTGGGGGCGCCTGCTCGGCCGTGACGTTGAACGCCAGGCACAGGCGCAGGGGCTGCAGGCGCAGCTGGGCGTGCTGGCGCTGCAGGCGCGCGAGCAGGCGCAGGGTCTCGCGCAGCGTGTGCAGCAGCGCGCCCTGGCCATCATCGACAACGATGCGGCTGCCGCCGCGTTGGAGGCCTGGGCCACGTTCGGCGCCGCGCAGCTGGCGACACTGCAGGGAGCTGCGCAGGTCGCGCTGGCCCCACGCGTGGACCATCTGCAGCGACTTGCCACGCTGCGACGCATCGAAAGCGGGCAGTGGCGGCTGCTGCAGGAGCAGGACGAAGCCCTGCTGCAGCGCTTCGTCCGCATCCACGATGTCCTGCTGCCGGCCTGGCGCCAGGCCGCATTGGCGCGCCAGGCACTGGCGCAGGCTGCACGGGCCGAGCAGGCAGCCACGCTGCAGGCCCAGATCGACGACGAAGTAGCCGCTGCTCAGGCTAGACTGCCCTGAGCCGGCCGCCGCTGCCGCTTATCCACCGCAAGGACACTGCCCGATGACCCAGGACAGCCAGAACTCCGGCACGCTCGTGCCCGCCACCACGCCCGCCCCTGAACTTGATGACAGCACGTTGAAGGCCCTCGGCCTGGTCCGCGACGACCTGCCGCGCATCGCCGAAATCGGCCGCGAGCTGGAAGACCTGCGTCCGGGCAACCTGCAGGTGTTCGGCCGCGAAGCCGCCGCACGCACAACGGCCTTCTCCAGCCAGCTACTGGACCAGGTGCGCAACCGTGACCTCGACGCTAATGGCGAGAAGCTCGGCGAAGTGGTGCGCATCGCGCGCGAGCTCAAGCTGGATGGTTTTTCCCAGCGCTCGAAGGTGCCGTTGATCGGTGGCCTCATCGATCGCCTGCGTTCTTCCAAGGGCGAGCTGGTGCAGAAGTTCAGCGATACCAATTCGCAGATCGAACAGCTGCTCGGCGACGTGGGTGCGCAACAGGCGCTGATGGGCAAGCGGGTAAGCGATTTCGACCGCATGCATGACATCGTCCGCGAGGAGCGTCATGCGCTGGGCCTGTATGCCGCCGCCGGCAAGCAGCGCCTGGCCCAGCTGCAGTCCGAGCAGTTGCTGGGGCAGGGCAGCGATGACCCGCAGCAACGCATCCGCCAGAGCGAGATCGACAATGCGATCCGCCTGATCGAGAAGCGCGTCTCCGACCTGCAGCTGATGCAGCACGCGGCTGACCAGTCGCTGCCGATGATCCGCCTGATCCAGGCCAATGCGCTGCAGCTGATCGAGAAGTTCAACACCGTCCGCGACATCACCATCCCCTCGTGGAAGCGTCAGTTCGCGATCCAGTTGTCGCTGGGCGAACAGAAGAACGCCGCCGAACTAGCCAATGCCATCGACGATGCGACCAATGAGTTGATGCGACGCAATGCCGACCTGATGCGCCAGGCGTCGGTGGACACCGCACGCAGCAACCAGCGCGGCGTGATCGACGTGGCCACGCTGCGCCACGTTCACGATCAGCTGATCGCTACCGTCGAGGAAGTGCGCAGCATCCATCGCGAGGGCATGCAGCAGCGGCAGCAGGCCGAAGTCGAGCTGTCGCGCCTGCGCGAGGACCTGCAGCAGCGCCTGGCGGCGCCGACGGCGTCGTAATCATGCTTCGCAGCGTCGAGCTTGCTCGATCGCTGCCGGTTGGCCTTGTGTAGAGCCGAGCCCACGCTCGGCTTCCGGGCGAAGCAAGGCGTGTTCTGCAGCTCAACGCAGCCGGGCACGGGTCCGGATCTACAGGAGCCACATCTGCGGCCATTCCCCGCAGCGGCAGGCCGGCAGAACCCGGTTCAACGCAACTGCCCTACCGCCCAATCGGCCAACGCGTCCACGCGCGCATCGACAGGGCCGTCCGGCCGCGCCAGCACCCAGAACCCGCCGGTCGCGGCAAATCCCCACGGTGCCACCAGCCGCCCGGCTGCCAGATCCTCGGCCACCAGTGGCTCCGGCGCGATCGCCGGGCCCAGCCCCGCTACCGCTGCTTCCAGCAGGTAGTACAGGTGTTCGAAGCCGGTGCCGAGCTGCAGCTGGGCCGTGTCCAGCCCGTGCGACTGCGCCCATGCAGGCCACGCCTGCGGGCGCGAACTGGTGTGCAGCAGCGTTTCCCGCAGCAAGGCCGACGGGGGGACATGGCGCAACCGCTGCGCCGCCGGGTGCGAGGGCGCCACCACCACACCCACCCGTTCCGGTGCCAGCTCGCGCACCTGCCAGCCGCGCGGCCATGGTCCCTGTGCCAGCAGCAGCACCGCATCCAGCGTGGCCTGCGCCTCGGTGAAACTGCCATCCAGGGCCGACCACTGCAGGCGCACGCCGGGCAGGGCAGCCTGCAGTGCCGGCAGCCGCGGAATCATCCAGCGCGCCAGCACGCTGCCGCTGCAGCCCAGCACCAGGGCCGGCTCCGCGCTTGGCCGCCGCAGTTCGCGCACGCAGTCTTCAATGCCGCCGAACGCCTCGCTGCAGGCCTGTTGAAGGCGGGTGCCAGCGGCGGTCAGGCGCAGTCCGCGGCCGGCGCGCTGGAACAGGGCCAGGCCCAGATGGTCTTCCAGCAGCTTCAGTTGCCGGCTGATCGCGCCATGGGTCACATGCAGCGCCTGGGCCGCGCGGCCAACGCCGCCCAGACGCGCGGTGGCCTCGAACGCCCGCAGGGCATTCAAGGGCGGCAGCAGTGACGTACTCATGTGAGATTTCCTGACGGGATAGGCCAGATAATATCCATTTTCCGGACACAATCCGTGCGCTAGAGTATCCACCTGTCTGAACGACCGGTCGTCTCCATGCCTGACTCTCCCATCGCCGATTTCCATGCCTTCCCTGACGCCCAGGGCCACTTCGGCCGTTACGGTGGCAGCTTCGTCGCCGAAACCCTGGTCGGCCCGCTGCAGGAACTGGCCCAGGCCTATGACCAGGCCCGCCAGGATCCGGCGTTCCAGCTGGCCTATGACCGCGACCTGGCCCATTACGTGGGCCGGCCGAGCCCGATCTACCATGCTGAACGATTGAGTGACCACGTCGGTGGCGCGCAGATCCTGCTCAAGCGCGAGGACCTGAACCACACCGGCGCGCACAAGATCAACAACACCATCGGCCAGGCGCTGCTGGCGGCGCGGATGGGCAAGAAGCGCATCATCGCCGAGACCGGCGCCGGCCAGCATGGCGTGGCCAGTGCCACCGTCGCGGCGCGGCTGGGCCTGGAGTGCGTGGTGTACATGGGCGCCACCGACATCGAGCGGCAGAAGATCAACGTCTACCGCATGAAACTGCTCGGGGCGACGGTGGTGCCGGTGACCTCCGGCTCGGCCACCCTGAAGGACGCCCTCAACGAAGCGATGCGCGACTGGGTCACCAACGTGCAGGACACCTTCTACATCATCGGCACGGTAGCGGGTCCAGACCCGTACCCGCGCATGGTGCGCRACTTCAACGCCATCGTCGGCCGCGAGGCACGCGAGCAGATGCTGGCCGAGTACGGTCGCCTGCCTGATGCGATCACCGCCTGCGTCGGCGGCGGCAGCAATGCGATCGGCCTGTTCCATGCCTTCCTCAACGACCGCCAGGTCGAGATCGTCGGCGCTGAAGCGGCCGGTGATGGCATCCACACCGGCCGCCACGCAGCTTCCATCGCCGCCGGCCGCCCGGGCGTGCTGCACGGCAACCGCACCTATGTGCTGTGCGACGACGATGGCCAGATCATCGAGACCCATTCGGTGTCGGCCGGCCTGGATTACCCGGGTGTAGGCCCCGAGCATGCGTTCCTGGCCGACAGCGGCCGTGCGCGCTACGTCGGCATCACCGACGAAGAGGCGCTGCAGGCCTTCCATCTGCTGGCCCACACCGAAGGCATCCTGCCGGCGCTGGAGTCCAGCCACGCGCTTGCGCAGGCGATGAAGCTCGCGCGCGGGCGTCCGCGCGACCAGATCGTGCTGTGCAACCTGTCAGGACGTGGCGACAAGGACGTGCATACCATCGCGGCGCGCGAAGGGCTGGTGCTGTGAGCGCACTGATGCRCAGTACGGGCGTGCTGCTGGTGCTGGGCCTGGCCGCGTGCCAACCGCCGGAACCGCCGGTGCTGGCGCCGGCGGCCAAGGCCGCTGCGCAACCGGCGCAGCCGATGGCGGCCAACGATGACGTCGACCCGATAGCGAGCACGCCCATCGATGATCCACCGGCCTCGGCCGCAGTCTCCAGCGATGACGCGCCCGCCGTGGCGTCGGTGGCGCTGGATCATGCCGGCGAGGTGCTGATCGGCCAGCACATGAGCGACCTGAAGGCCTTCGGGCCGTGGAAGGCAATGGGCGCGGTCGAAGCCATCGGCGGCAGCTGCGAGTACTACGACGGCAAGGGGCTGCCGCCCGGCGTGTCGATGATGACCGACGAAGACCGCGTGGTCCGTTTCGATCTTGGTCCGGGCGAGGACGCCAAGGCGCCGGTCGACCAGCCGGGTCCGTTCGGACTGCGCATCGGCATGACGCGGGCGCAGGCGGTGGCGCAGTTCCCCGGCGCGCCGGTCGCCAGCCCGCATGCCTACGACGGCGATCAGGGCGAGTACCTGACCTGGCAGGATCCGGGTTCCGACCTGGGCATCCGCCTGGAAGTGTTTGAAGGGAAGGTCATCCTGATGTACTGGGGGACCAGCGAAGCGATTGAACTGATTGAAGGATGTGCCTGAGATGCCTGTTTCCCGACTCGATGACTGTTTCCAGCGCCTGCGCCAGCAGCAGCGCAAGGCCCTGATCCCCTTCATCACCGCCGGTGATCCCTCGCTGGAAGCCACGGTGCCGGTCATGCACGCGCTGGTCCAGGCCGGTGCCGATGTGATCGAACTGGGCGTGCCGTTCTCCGATCCGATGGCCGACGGCCCGACCATCCAGCGCAGTTCCGAGCGCGCGCTGGCCCGCGGTGCCGGCAACCGTTACGTGCTGCAGGCGGTGGCGCAGTTCCGGCAACAGGACACGCAGACGCCGGTGGTGCTGATGGGCTATCTCAACCCGGTGGAGATCCACGGTTACGTGGCGTTCGCCGAAGCGGCGGTGGCGGCTGGCGTGGACGGCGTGCTGCTGGTCGACCTGCCGCCGGAAGAGGCCAGCGAAGCCCAGCAGGCCTTCGACGCTGCAGGCCTTGCGCTGGTTCTGCTGGCATCGCCGACCACCAGCGAGGCACGCGCTGACAAGCTGCTGGCGCTGGCCCGTGGCTATCTGTACTACGTCAGCTTTGCCGGGGTCACCGGCGCCTCGGAACGACTGGACAGCGACGCGGCCAGCGCACGCCTGCAGGCGCTGCGGGCCAGGGCCAGCGTGCCGGTGGTGGCCGGCTTCGGCATCAAGGACGCAGCCAGTGYGGCGGCCATGGCGCGCCAGGCCGACGGCGTGGTGGTCGGCAGCGCACTGGTGGCGGTGCTGGCCGAAGCGACCTCCACCGAGGATGCGGCGCAGCGCGCCGCAGGCCCGGCGGTGGGGCGCGCAAGAATATCCGCCGGGCATGGCCCGGCGCTACCCAGCACCTAAACGTACGTCCCAGCATGGTTTTTTCCAGCGGGCCCAAGGCCGGGCAGGGGGTGCACGGGCAGGGAAAGCGGAGCTAGACTGTCCGCCTTTGCGGCCCCCGGGCCGCCCTGAACGGAAGTGTCCTCCCGCATGAGTTGGCTCAGCAAGTTGATGCCGTCTGGCATCCGCACCGACAACACCCCCAGCAAGAAGCGCAGCGTCCCCGAGGGCCTGTGGGAAAAGTGCAGCAACTGCGGCAGTGCGTTGTACCGTCCGGAGCTGGAAGAGAATCTGGAGGTCTGCCCGAAGTGCGGCCACCATATGGCCATCCGCGCGCGCGCCCGTCTGGCTGCGCTGTTCGACGCCGACAGCACCACCGAGATCGCTGCCCGCCTGGGGCCGACCGACCTGCTGAAGTTCAAGGACCAGAAGAAGTACAGCGAGCGCATCAAGATCGCGCAGAAGAACACCGGTGAGTACGACGCGCTGATCGCCATGCGCGGCCTGCTCAAGGGCCGTCCCCTGGTGGCCTCGTCCTTCGATTTCGCCTTCATGGGGGGCTCGATGGGCTCGGTGGTCGGCGAGCGCTTCGCCCTTGCCGCCGAAACCGCCGCCGAGATCGGCGCACCCTACGTGTGCTTCTCCGCCAGTGGCGGCGCGCGCATGCAGGAGGGCCTGTTCTCGCTGATGCAGATGGCCAAGACCTCGGCCGCGCTGGGCAAACTGCGTGAAGCCGGACAGCCGTACATTTCGGTGCTGACCCACCCGACCACCGGCGGTGTGTCGGCATCGTTCGCGATGCTGGGCGACATCAACATCGCCGAACCGCGTGCACTGATCGGCTTCGCCGGCCCGCGCGTGATCGAGCAGACCGTGCGCGAGAAGCTGCCGGAAGGGTTCCAGCGTTCGGAGTTCCTGCTCGAGCACGGCGCCATCGACCAGATCTGTGACCGTCGTGAACTGCGCGACCGCCTGGCCGACCTGCTGGCGATGCTGCGGCGCGAGCCGGCACCGGAGGAAGCTTGATGGGGAGCCGCAAGTACTTCGGTACCGACGGCATCCGCGGTCGAGTCGGCCAAGGGGCGATCTCGGCTGATTTCGTGCTGCGCCTGGGCAACGCCCTTGGCCGCGTGCTGGTCGCCCAGCGCGGCCAGGAGGGGCGCCGTCCGATCGTAGTGATCGGCAAGGACACGCGGATCTCCGGCTACATGTTCGAAGCCGCGCTGGAAGCCGGGCTGGTCGCTGCGGGCGCTGACGTGCAGCTGCTCGGCCCGATGCCGACCCCGGCCGTTGCCTTCCTGACCCGTACCCTGGGCGTGGACGCGGGCATCGTCATCAGTGCGTCGCACAACCCGCACTACGACAACGGCATCAAGTTCTTCTCCGCCCAGGGCGAGAAGCTCGACGATGCCACCGAGCTGGCGCTGGAAGCCGCATTGGACGTGCCGTTCACCACGGCCGTTTCGGAAAAGCTCGGCAAGGCCTCGCGTGCACGCGAGGCCGTCGGCCGTTACATCGAGTTCTGCAAGTCCAGCGTGCCGCGCGCGTTCGATCTGCGCGGTGTGCGCCTGGTGCTCGACTGCGCGCATGGCGCCACCTACCAGATCGCGCCGCTGCTGTTCCGCGAACTGGGCGCGGAGGTCATCGGCATCGGTGCCGAACCCAATGGCGTCAACATCAACGACGGCGTCGGGTCGACCCACATCGACAACCTCGCTGCCAAGGTGCGTGAGACCCGCGCCGACCTGGGCATCGCCTTCGACGGCGATGGTGACCGGGTGTTGATGGCCGATGACCGCGGCAACCCGGTCGATGGCGATGACCTGGTGTACATCCTGGCGCGCGCATGGCAGGCCGAAGGGCGCCTGCGCGGCCCGGTGGTCGGCACCCTGATGAGCAACTTCGGTCTGGAAAAGGCCCTTGCCGAACTGCAGATTCCGTTCCAGCGCAGCAACGTCGGCGACCGCTACGTGCATCAGGCACTGGTGGAGGGAGGCGGCGTGCTCGGTGGCGAAGCGTCCGGCCATCTGCTGTGCCTGGACCGGGCCACCACCGGCGACGGCATCGTCAGTGCCCTGCAGGTACTGGTGGCGCTGAAGCAGCAGGGAAAGAACCTGCGCGAAGCGTTGCAGCCGTTGTCCAAGGTGCCGCAGAAGACGGTCAACGTGCGCCTTGGCGATGTCTCGGCCAAGGCCACCGTGCAGGCCGAGAGCGTGCAGGCTGCGCTGCTCGAAGCGCAGCAGGCGGTATCCGGTCGCGGGCGTGCCTTCCTGCGTCCTTCCGGCACCGAACCGGTGGTGCGGGTCACGGTCGAGGCCGATGACGCGACGCTGATGCAGGACACCCTGGACCGGCTTTCGGCGGCGGTCAGGACAGCGGCCGCGGCCTGAACCCTGTCGCTGGATCGAACCGACAACATGGCCGCTTGTGCGGCCATGTTGCTGTCTGCCGCAAGCAAGGCATCAGGCGCTGCGCGGCATCTCCGTCTGCCATCTCCAGGTGTCGCGGCACATGTCCGCCAGGCCATGGCGCGCGGTCCAGCCCAGCTCGCGCAGGGCSAGGGACGGGTCGGCAAAACTCACCGCGATRTCGCCGSTACGRCGACCGGTGATCCGGAAYGGAATCGGCCGGCCGACGGTCTGYTCGAAGGCCTTGATCAGTTCCAGCACGCTGTGGCCCTGKCCGGTGCCCAGGTTCAGGGTGATGCTGCGGCGCTTGTCGCGCAGGTACTGCAGCGCCAGCACATGGGCCCGCGCCACGTCCTGCACATGGATGTAGTCGCGTACGCCGGTGCCGTCACAGGTCGGATAGTCATCGCCGAATACCTGCACTTCGGGCAGCAGGCCGGCGGCCACCTGGGCGATGTAGGGCATCAGGTTGCTGGGCGTTCCGTGCGGCAGCTCGCCGATCAGCGCGCTTGAATGCGCCCCCACCGGGTTGAAGTAGCGCAGCGTTGCCACATGCAGCGCCATATCGGCGCCGACCAGGTCGGACAGCAGCTGCTCCACCACCAGCTTCGAACGGCCATAGGGCGTCATCGCGCAGGTCGAGGCCGTTTCGGCCACCGGGCAATGGTCCTGGTCGCCGTACACGGTTGCCGACGAGCTGAACACGAACGTGCCCACGCCGGCATCGCGCATGGCGCCGAGCAGGGCGAGGGTGCCGCTGATGTTGTTGTCGAAGTAGTCCAACGGCATCTGCCGCGATTCGCCAACCGATTTCAGCGCGGCAAAATGCAGTACCGCATCGATCGAATGCTCGCGCAGCACCGCGGTGATCCGCGCACGGTCACGCACGTCGGCCTGTACGAACAGCGGCGCRATGCCGGTGATGTCGCCGATCCGGCCGATCACCCCGGCGTCGCTGTTGCACAGTGAATCGACGACGACCACCGCATGGCCCTGCTGCTGCAGTTCCACGCACGTGTGGGAGCCGATGAATCCAGCGCCGCCGGTAACCAGAACGTTCATTTCCTGTAATCCTTCCACTCTGTTGGAGCTTCCTTGCCGAAGCTGTGCCAGCCCAGTGCTGGCAGCGCCATCACGGCCCCGGCACCATCTTCTTCTGCCGCGCCTTGAAGCCGTTGAACAGGGGGGCGATCAGCGGGTTGTAGCTCCACGCGATGCGCTTGCGCAGCCAGCTTGCCGGCCGGTTGCGGATGGCGAAGCGGTAGATGCGCTCGGGATCGCCGCCGACCACGTTGCGGCCGAACGGATGGGTGGTATGCAGGTAGCGGAAACCCTGCTCACGCGCCACTTCGATATAGTCCTGGTCAAAATCGCCGTAAGGCCAGCACAGGGTGTCCGACACTTCGCCCAGTTTCTCCAGCAGCACTTCCTTGGCCATCGAGAGGTCTCCACTGATGCCGGCGCGGCGCTGGGCGCGATCCAGGTCCTGGCGGCGCAGCCAGCGCGTATGGGTGTGGGTGTGGCAATGGATCTCGAAGGTGCCCGCCTCGATGGCCGCACGTGCTTCGCTCCAGCGCATCATCACCTCGTCACTGCGGCCCTGTTTGTAGATCAGGTCTTCGCAGGCGCGATGTTCGGGCGTTTCCGGCAGCGTGGCGCCGGCGATGCCGGCATGCGGGCGCATCGGCCCCTCGTGCATCCAGCCGGTCACCACGAACACCACCGCGTGCATGCCGTACTTCTGCAGGATCGGATGGGCGTAGACCCAGTTGTCCAGGTAGCCATCATCGAAGGTGATCACGATCGATTTGCGCGGCACCGGCTTGCCGGCCAGGAAGCCGGCGTACTGGTCCAGCGTCAACGAGGTCCAGCCGGTGCGCGCCAGCCAGGCGATCTGGCTTTCGAAATTCTCCGGCGACACCGTGATCATGCCGGGCGAGTTGCTGACGTGGTGATGCATCAGCACCGGTACGGTTCTGGCATTAGCCATGACCCAGCTCCTTCATCCATTGGTGGTAATAGTGTTCGGTGGCTTCAGCGTGGCCTTCGGGGCTGAAACGCTTGGCGCTGCGGATCCAGTCCCAGCCGGAACGTCCCATCTGCCGGCGACGCTCGGGATCGTCCACCAGCAGCCGCAACGCCCCGGTGAGGGCGCCGCCGTCACCCAGTCGAGTGAGGATGGCATTGCTGCCTTCCACCAGCATTTCAGGCACGCCGCCGACCCGATGCGACACGATCGGCAGGCCGGCCTGGGCCGCTTCCAGGAACACCGTGCCCGATGCTTCCTTGTGTGTGGCCAGGGCGAAGATGTCAAAGCCGGGCATCAGCTGGCTGGCATCACTGCGGAAGCCCAGCAGATGGACCTGGTGCTGCAGGTCGTGCTCGGCGCACGTGGCCTGCAGGCGCTGCATCACTGCCTGGCCATCGCCGACCACCACCAGATGCAGGCGGGGATTGGCCTTGCACAGCGGCACCATGGCCTGCAGCAGTTCGGCGTGGCCCTTGGGTTCGCGCAGCACGGCCACGCAGCCCACTACGATGTCCTGTTCGTCGAATCCGAGCTCGGCGCGCACGCGTGCGCGCGCCTCCTGCAACGCCTGCCAGGAGGGCTCATGCGTGGCGTCGGTTGGCGCAACCGCCATCGGCGGCACGATGCCGATGTGATCGGCGGGAATTCCCCGGTCGGCCAGCAGTTGCTTGACGAAATTGCTCACCGTGATGACCCGGTGCGGCAGGCCGGTGTAGGTCAGCAGYGAATTCACCGGGCTCATCAGGTGGCGCGAGCGCACTACCAGCGGTGTGCCGCCCAGGCGTGCGCCCGCGGCGGCAATCAATGCATCGCGACGGCTGGTGGTGTTGACCACGTCGTAGCGCTCGCGGCGGACCAGCCGTGACACCGACCAGATGTTCATGGTGGATCGGTCCTTGGATTCAGCGGTTGCGGAAGCGCGTCAGCGCTTCCCATGCCGCGCGGATGCTGGCGGCGTCGGGGGTCTGTTGCGGCAGGGGGCGGTAGCGCGCATCGAGCGCGGTGGCGTTGCCGAATTTGTCGAACACGTAGATCGCCTCGCCATTGCGCACCGCACGCTGCGACCAGCTTTCCACCACCAGCGCACGCTTGCCGGTCGGTGCAGCCAGCAGGTCGTGGCCGGTGCTGTAGTCGGTCAATGCGTTCTCGCAGCCCAGGCCGTGGCGCATCAGCGTCGGCACCCAGTCTTCATGCGAACTGACCCGCGCGTCGCGGCCGCCACCCTGGCCGGGCCAATGCAGCACGAAGGGCACCTGCAGCTGGTGGTTGGAGAAGTTGCCGTTGTGGCCCCAGTAGTTGAGTTTGAGGTCGTTGAATTCCTCGGCGTGGTCACCGGTCACCAGCACGATCGTGTCCTGGTCCAGTCCCTGCGCACGCAGGTCATCCAGCAGCGATCCAATCAGGCTGTCGGCGTAATGCACCGCGGTGTGATAACGGTTCAATTCCGGCGTTGGATCGTGCTCGGGGCCGAACTTGAGAAAATCGATGGCATCGGCCATCGGCGTAGCGAGCGGCGGATAGCCGGCCGGCATGTGGTAGGGCGCGTGGGTGGAATCGAGGAACACGAAACCAAACCACGGGCGCTGCGCAGCCTGGCTGGCGCGGATGTCCTTCTGCAGTCCAGCGACGATGGCGGCATCACGGCCGTCGGAGGTCAGTTCGGACGGCCCCTGGTGCAACTGGTCGCGGACATCGGCGAACGCTGTGCGATCGAACTCCGGGCTGTACAGCGGCGCGCTGCCATACAGATGCAGGTCATAGCCCTGCTGTCCCAGCACCTTGAACAACTGCGAGCCGCGCTGCTCGTCGAGCATGCTGGGCCAGTAGCCACCCGGCAGGCCGTACAGCAGCCCGAACAGACCATAGCGGGTGGCGTTGCCGGTGCTGAAATGATGTTCGTACACCCGCGAGGACCGGGCCAGCGCCGAGGCGTTGGGCATGAACTGCGGGGTGAGCACGTCATGGCGCAACGACTCCAGTACCACCATCAGCACGTTCGGCCGCTGGTGGCTCTGGCAGCGAAGGGGCTGCAACGGATAGTTGAGCTGGGCATGGCGCGGATCGGGCAGGCCGACCTGGTGCTGGCTGACCACGCCGAAGCGGCGCATCGCGCTCTTGGCGGTGATCGGCTGCGCCAATGGCAGGTAGTTCCATTGGCTGATCACTGCGCGTTCGCCGAGCGCGTCGTAGTAGGCAGTGGCGACCTGGCCGCCGCCCATCAGCAGGGCAACCACCGCCCAGGCCTGCAGTACCCGCCGCCGCCGTGGCGCTGCGGGCAGCAGCTTCCAGCACGCCCAGGCCAGCAGGCCCTGCGCGGCGAAAATCGCCGATACCAGAGCCGCCGCCTGCAGCCAGGTCTTCCAGGACAGGCTGACCTGATCCTGCAGGGCGCCGCCGAACACCATGTTGGCAACCATCGCGTTGAGGTGGAAGCGATACAGCGCGAAGACCTTGGCATCCACCAGCAGCAGGCACAGCCACAGGCCCTGGCAGATCACCGCCGAGACGCTCAATGCGCGCGCGCTGCGCGGCCACAGGCCGRTGGCCAGCGGCAGCAGGCCAGCCAGGGCACCGAACGCGAGCAGGTGGCCGGGCAGGGCGAACGCCAGATAAGCCAGGCCGAGCGTGCCGCCGGGGTTGTCGCGTAGCGGCACGTTGCCCAGTGCGATGAGCGCGGCCAGCACGGCGTTGGCGGCCACGAACATGGACCACCAGGCCAGCCGGCGCCAGCGTCGGGCAGGGCCGGAAATAACAGCGGCAGTGGCGTCGGGCAGGGCGGCATCCATGGCGGGGCGGGTTCAGGTGGGCAACGGGGCGATTTCCGGCGTGACGAAGTCGTTAAACCGCGCGCGGGTGGCGCATTGTATCGGTTTGTTTCAGTGTGTCGGTGGCGTGTTCCGATCTATCTGTCACAATGTTCAGATCGGTCGCCATTGCATGGCGGGCCCGTACCGACTCAACGACAAGCCAGGAACCGCTGTGAGCCAGATCCCCACCCTCGACATCACCCGTTTCGACAGTGACCGCGACGCCTTCGTGGCCGAGCTGGGGGCGGCATATCGCCAATGGGGGTTTGCCGGCATCCGCAACCACGGCATCCCGCAGGCCGACATCGATGCGGCCTACGACGTCTTCAAGGCCTTCTTCGCACTGCCGGATGAGACGAAGCGGAAGTACCACGTGGCTGGCAGCGGCGGCGCCCGTGGCTATACCCCGTTCGGTGTGGAGACCGCCAAGGGCTCCAAGCACTTCGACCTGAAGGAGTTCTGGCACATCGGTCGCGAGATCGCCGACGACTCCAAGTACCGGGACGTGATGGCGCCGAACCTGTGGCCGTCCGAGGTCGAGGGCTTCCGTGAGCGTGGTTACGGCCTGTACCAGGCGTTGGACAACCTGGGTTCGCGCGTGCTTTCGGCCCTGGCCCTGCACATCGGCCTGCCGGAGCACTTCTTCGCCGACAAGACCAATTTCGGCAATTCGATCCTGCGCCCGATCCATTACCCGCCGATCACCACCGACGACATTCCCAACGTGCGCGCTGGTGCGCATGGCGACATCAACTTCATCACGCTGCTGGTCGGTGCCAGCGCGGCAGGCCTGGAAGTGCAGTCGCATGACGGGGACTGGGTGCCGTTCACCTCGGACGCGGACACCATCGTGGTCAACATCGGCGACATGCTGCAGCGCCTGACCAACCACGTGTATCCGTCGACCATCCACCGGGTGGTCAATCCCCCGGGTGAGCTGGCCCGCCAGCCGCGCTATTCGGTGCCGTTCTTCCTGCACCCGAACCCGGATTTCCTGATCGACGTGCTGCCCTCGTGCATCACCGAGGAG
>NZ_JBFTOJ010000051.1:0-23904 GCF_056397905.1 Stenotrophomonas sp. 05L414_2 | reverse complement strand
GGTATGGAACGTGGGCGACAACCGCTTCGGTGCCTTCGTCGCCACCTCGCGCGCCAGCCAGGCCAACTATGCCTACCTGTCCAAGGACATGCTGGCGCGCGGCCTGGGTTATGACTGGAACATCTATGCACCGGACTGGGATCGCGCCGTCGCGGCTGCATACTGCGCACCGGGCACCTACAACAAGGCACGCTGTGCATTCAGCGGCGGCGTCAACAGCATCGACGATGCCTACTACCAGAGCCGTGCGCTGCGCGATGACAACCTGTACTCGATCGACGCCGACATCCGCCTGGGTGAACAGGGCCGCCTGAAACTACTGGGCTACCACCACGAAAACCGTGGCCAGGGCCACTGGTGGGCACCGGGCCAGCCGTCCTACCCGGGCACCGACAGGATGCTGCCGATCTCGATCCGCAGCACCAACTACACCATCAACCGCGATGGCGTGACCGCTGCGCTGTCGTGGACGCTGGGCATCCACGAACTGGAAGCCGGTGTGTGGTACGAACAGAACGACCATAACGTCTCGCGCAACTTCTACTACATCAGCGGCCCGTTCCTGGACGACCTGTACCTGCAGAATCCGGACCGCCGCCTGTTCAACCAGGACTTCGACATCCGTACCCGCCAGTTCTATGTGCAGGACCGCATGCGCTTCCTCGACCAGCGCCTGACCGTGGACGTGGGCATCAAGAGCCCCAACACGCGCATGACTGCCAAGGCCCAGCCGGGCGTGGAAACCAGCATCGCCTCGGGTACGCTGACCGCCAAGGAATCGGTGCTGCCGCAGCTGGGCGTGGGCTTCAAGCTCAACGCCAACAATGAAGTGTTCGCCTCGTACGCCGAGAACATCGCCGCCTTCGTCGGCGGCGGCAGCGGTGGCCCGCTGCAGGTGTCGCCGGAATCGTTCGCGGCCAGCGCCGGCCTCGAGCCGGAGAAGTCCAAGAGCCTGGAAGCTGGTTTCCGTACCTTCGGCGAGAAATACCAGGCGTCGATCGCGGCCTACAACGTGAAGTTCGACAACCGTCTGCTGTCGTTGAACCCGTGCTCGAGCATCGAGGTAGGCACGCGTCCGGAGTGCGTGACGCGCTTCATCAACGTCGGTTCGGTGAAGAGCCATGGCGCAGAGCTGACCTTCATCCTCAAGCCGGTCGATGGCCTGCAGTGGTACAACGCGCTGTCCTGGAACAAGACCACCTACGAGGATGACTACACCTCGGGCGGTGCGATCGTACCGGTGGCCGGCAAGATCACCGTGGATACGCCGCAGCGCATGGCGTCCAGCGAGATCAGCTGGAACCGCGATGGCTTCTTCGCCAGCCTGCGCGCCAAGTACACCGGCAAGCGGTACTACACCTACACCAACGACCAGTCGGTGCCGGGCGTGACCACCTTCGATGCCGGCGCCGGCTACGACTTCGGCCCGGGCATGGGCCTGCGCAACGTGCGGGTGTCGTTGAACGCGACCAACCTGACCAACAAGCGCTATGCGGGCCAGCTGAGTTCGTTCGCACCGACCGATCCGAAGGGCACGCGGTATGCAATCCATGCGAGTGCGCCGCGGCAGATCTTCATGACGGTGGCGGCGGAGTTCTAAGTCGAAAGCGGGCGCTGCGGCGCATTGATTGTTCCTGCATGGCGCGGGCAGGCAGGCCCATGCAGGACACGCCGTAAACCCGTCCATGGGGGCTCGATGGCGCCATCCATGGCGCCAACGGTCCTGCATGGGCCTGCCTACCCGCGCTGGACAGTTCCCCGCGCCGGCGCGGAGGCAATGGAAAGCAAGAGCAAGAGCAAAAGCAAAGAGCCGGGCAGTGCCCGGCTCTTTGCTTTTCAAGCGCAATCCCTTCGGCGCGGTGATGTGCTGCCGCCCGCGCGGGAAACTGTCTGGCGGCGGTGGGGCACCCTGGCCAGGACCGTGAGGCGCATGGATGCGCCGATCGAGCCCCCATGGATGGGTTTACGGCGTGTCCTGGCCAGGGTGCCCCACCGCCGCCAACCGATATCAATCGAGGCGCCAGCGCATCATCCCGCCAACGCATTTCATTCCGGCGCCAGCTGGTCCATCCGGATGCGGTTGGCGAACAGCGAGAACGCCAGCATGCCAGCCAGGCCGTTGGCCCGGCTCATCCAGTGCGGCAGCCAGCGCGGGGGCTTCAGCACACCCGATTCGAACAGCGGGGCGAACGCGATCGCATCGGTCAGGCTCATCTTGCCGGCGAACAACCAGCGGCAGACCTGCAGGCGATCCTCGGCCAGCATGTGGCGGAAGAAGGTATGCACCGACACCAGCCCGCGCAGGTACACCGTGTCCTTGGTGAAGGCCAGGCCGCCACTCGGCGGCACACCGCGGAATACCCGCTGCGCCGACGCGAAGCTCTCTTCCGGGTTCTGCCCGGCATCGCAGAAGTAGCGGAACACCTCGATGAAGTCCGCACCTTCGCGCGCCATCGCGATCGCCTCGGTACGCAGGCTGATGCGCTTCAGGCGCTCGATGTCGATGCTGCCGGTGATCTGCTCGGCAAACGTCGCCAGTCCTTCCTGGGTGGCCGTCACCCGTGGCGAAGACAGCGCCAGGCTCGGCAGCACCGGCTGCGCGCGACCGTTCAACGCCGTCAACGAATGCACCAGCGCTTCGTGGTGGAACAGCTGCGCGCGATCGTAAGCGCTGAAACGCGCGCTGGTGCGCAGGCGGATGCGGGTCGGTCCGGCAGCCGCCTTCGAGACCAGTTCCGGATCCAGCTGCACCTGGATGATGCGTGATTCGAAAAACGCATCGAGATCATTCTGCAGCTGCAACTGCAGGGCGATGGCCGAGACCGGCACCTGCTCTTCCGGTGCCAGCAGTTCGTGATCCAGTTCGGCAGCAATCTGGATGAAGTGGCGCGCCGCATCGCGCGTGCTCGGTCCGTTGCCCGGCAACGGTTGCTCGGGCGAACCGAACAACTGCATCGAACAGGCATCCACGGCCGCGGTACCGAGGCCTTCCAGCAGCTGCGCTGCCAGATCCCAGCTCTGCGCGGACTGCTGCACGTAATGGCCCAGCGGATGGCTTTCGTCACACTCGGCAGCGAGCGCGGCCAGCGCGCGACGCTCGTCGCTGAAGTCCAGCTTCGGGTAGTCGACCACCGGCAGCGTCGGCTGGCCACGGGCCACGCTGTCCAGGAAGGGTGCCTGCAGTGTCGCCGGCCAGCTGGTCAGGCCCAGCAGGCGGATGCCTCCTACGGCCTCGACCAGGCGCGCATCGAGCGCTGCATGGTGGGCCACGTCACGGTCCAGCGTCGCGGTCGGTTCCATGGGCGGACTATAACGCCCTGCCCGCGCGTTGGTAGGTGCCAACCTTGGTTGGCATCCGCCGACGGCGGGCTTCGGACACCTCCGTGCCAACCAAGGTTGGCACCCACCAAGAGCGGGCAGAGGCCGGCTTCGGACGCCTCCGTGCCAACCAAGGTTGGCATCTACCGGAAGCGGGTTTCCGGCACCGCGGGGTCAACGCCGGCGCGGTTTGCCCGCCGGGCGGAACTGCTGGCTCTTGCCCTTCCGGCCACCGCGTTCCTGCACGGTCTCGGCCTGGCGCACGGCCAGCTTGGCAGCGGCGGCGGCCACTTCTTCCTTCAACTTGAAGTAGTTCAGCAGCCGGCTCTCTTCGATCTCGCCGGCATCGATCGCCGCACGCACGGCACAGCCGGGTTCCTGCTGGTGCATGCAGTCGCGGAAGCGGCACTGCGCGGCCAGCGCTTCGATGTCGGCGAAACCGCCTTCGGCCAGCGTTTCTTCGCCGGTCGGCTTCAGTTCGCGCATGCCCGGCGTATCGATCAGGCAGGCGCCCATCGGCAGTGGCATCAGTGCGCGGTGGGTGGTGGTATGGCGGCCGCGCGAATCGTTGGCGCGCACTGTATTGGTCTTCATCCGCTGTTCGCCCAGCAGCGTGTTGGTCAGCGTCGACTTGCCCGCACCGGAAGAACCCACCAGCACCACCGTGCGGCCGGGGCCCAGCCACGGCTCCAGCACTGCAACACTGTCGGCATCCAGGCCATTGATCGCATGCAGGGCGATGCCCTGCATCTCCAGTTCTTCCAGTACCGCCAGCGCATCTTCGCTGTACTCGGTCTGGTCGGCCTTGGTCAGCACCACCACCGGTTCGGCACCGCCACCGCCCACCAGCAGCAGGTAGCGTTCAATACGGCGCGGATTGAAGTCAGCATCCAGGCCACAGACGATGAAGACGGTATCGATGTTGGCSGCGATCACCTGCTGGTGGTAATGCTCACCGGCAGCGCCACGCTTGATGGCGGTACGTCGCGGCAACAGGGCAACGATGCGGATGCCATCCAGCAGCACCCAGTCGCCCACCGCCGGCCGTTCGTGGCTGGGGAAGCGCGGGCGCTGCCACTCCGGCAGCGATTCGGCCTTGATCGATGCCTCCGGGCCATCAGCCACCACATAGTGGGTGCGATGCTGCTCGATCACCCGCGCCGGGTGGGCCTGCGGGTGTGCGGCCATCACGGCCTGCCAGTCGGCCTGCTGCGGCGGGCCCGGCCAGGGCCAGCCAATGGTCTGCAGAGCGGTGAAATCGGGGGTCTGGGTCATCGCCGCCATTCTACCTGTGTGGTGCCGCCCAGCCCAATGTTGGCGGGCCCTGCGGCCCTTGCCATGCGCTGCAGCAATTCCGCTACCATGGAAGCCCCATGCCTTTTGCGGCCCACCGCCCATGTCCACTCCCTCGCCCAAACCCCTGGTCATCCGCGAGCGCCTTTCCGAAGTGCGCTACGAAATCCGCGGAGAACTGGCACGGCGAGCCCGGGAGCTGGAAGCGCAGGGCCACAAGCTGATCAAGCTCAACATCGGCAATCCCGGCGCTTTCGGCTTCCGTGCACCGGAACACCTGCAGCGCGCGATCGCCGATGACATGGGCCGCACCGATCCGTATACCCACCAGCAGGGCCTGCCGGTCGCCCGCGAGGCCATCGCCGCCGCCTACGCCCGCCGTGGCGCACCGGATGCCCATCCGGACCGCGTGTTCGTCGGCAACGGTGTCAGCGAGCTGATCGACCTGTCGCTGCGTGCGCTGCTCAACCCGGGCGACGAAGTGCTGGTGCCCTCGCCGGACTACCCGCTGTGGTCGGCCTCGACCATCCTCAACGATGGCCGCCCGGTGTATTACCGCTGTGCCGCCGAGAACGGCTTCCAGCCGGACCCGAGCGAGATCGAGACGCTGGTGTCCTCGCGCACGCGCGCCATCGTGCTGATCAATCCGAACAACCCCAGCGGTGCCAGCTACCCGCGTGAGCTGCTGGAGCAGGTGGTGGAGATCGCGCGCCGCCACAACCTGCTGCTGCTGGTCGATGAGATCTACGACCAGATCCTGTACGACGACGCGGTGTTCCAGCCGGTCGCACCGCTGGCCGGTGACCATCCCTGCCTGACCTTCGGCGGCCTGAGCAAGGTGCACCGCGCCTGCGGCTGGCGGGTGGGCTGGGCGCACCTCAGCGGCGACGACGCGCGGCTGGGCGACTTCCGCGCCGCGCTGGACCTGCTGGGCGCACTGCGCCTGTGCGCCAACGTACCGGGCCAGTACGCCATCGACGCCGCAGTGAACGGCCCGGACACCATTTCGGAACTGTGCGCACCGGGTGGCCGCCTGTATGAAACCCGTCGTGCGGTGATCGAAGCCTGCGAGGCCAGCGAACACCTGTCGCTGGTTGCCCCCGCCGGCGCGCTGTACGCGTTCCCGGCCGTGGTCGGTGCCGCTGCCAAGGGCTTCGACGATCATAATTTCGCGCTCGACCTGATGAACAACGACGGCGTGCTGGTGGTGCCGGGCTCGAGCTTCAACGTGCCTTACCGCCATCACTTCCGCGTGACCCTGCTGCCGGAGGCGTCGGTGATGCGTGACGTGTTCGCCCGTATCGACCGCGCCCTCGCCCGCCGTGCCGAAGACGCCACCAAGGTGGTGCCGCTGAAGCCCCGCCGGTCGGTGGCTTGATCGATGGGCTTGTCGTATCTGGCCCTGGGCGATTCCTACACCATCGGTGAAGCGGTCGCGGTCGACGGCCGCTGGCCGCATCAGCTCGCCGCCGCCCTGCGCGCGCAGGGCATCGCGCTGGGCGACCCGCAGACCATCGCCACCACCGGCTGGACCACCGACGAGCTCGACGCCGGCATCGACGAAGTGGCGCCGCAAGGGCCGTTCGACTTCGTCAGCCTGCTGATCGGCGTCAACAACCAGTATCGCGGGCGTCCGCTGGACGAGTACCAGGTGCAGTTCCAGGCCCTGCTGCAGCGCGCGATTGGTTTTGCCGGCGACCGTGCGGACCGGGTCCTGGTGCTGTCCTTCCCGGACTGGGGCACCACGCCGTACGGTGCAGGCAGCGGACGCGACCTGGGCCAGATCGAACTGGAAACCGACGAGTTCAACGCTGCCGCCGAGGTGATCAGCACCCAGCAGGGCGTGGCCTTCGTCGACATCACCGATATCAGCCGCGACACCGGCGCTGACCCGGCGATGATCGCCGAGGATGGCCTGCACCCGTCCGCACGGATGTACGGGCTGTGGAGCGCGCGTGCGCTGCCGGTGGCCGCACACCTGCTGGGCAGGACGGACTGAGACGATGGACGGCACGCCACGGAACGGCACGCCCCTGCCCTGTTCGCCGCTGGATGCCGGGCAGGCGCGCCTGATCGCCGAGTCCTTCCGGCCGATGCAGGCCTGGGGCAGCCGCCGCGATTACTACTACACGCGCGGCAAGCTGGGCAGCGACCCGCTGTATGACGGCGTACTGCAGCACCTTCCCGATGACGGCCAGCCGGTGCTCGACCTGGGCTGCGGGCTGGGCCTGTTCGCGCATGTGCTTCGCCAGCGCGGCCGCCAGCAGCGGTATCTCGGGGTCGACGTGGACAGCGACAAGATCGCCCGTGCGCAGCGCGCCGGCAGTGGCCTGGCCGACGTACGGTTCGACTGTCTGGATGTGCAGGCGCCGTTGCCGGTGCATGGTGGACATGTGCTGCTGCTGGATGTGCTGCAGTACCTGGACGAAGCGCCGCAACTGGAGCTGCTGCGCGCGGTGAGCGCGCGGGTCGCGCCCGGTGGCCGCCTGCTGCTGCGCACGCCGCTGGCGACCGGCGACCGCCGCGACCGCACCACGCGGGTGGCTGACCGACTGGCCTGGCTGGTCGGCTGGATGGGCACGCGACCGCGCCATTACCCGGATCCGCAGCGGCTGCAGGCCACGCTGGCGGCTGCCGGCATGCAGGTGGCTCCGTTGCGTCCGCTGCATGGGCGCACGCCGTTCAACAGCTGGTTGCTGGTGGCCGAGCGGCCGGGAACTGCGGCCAACGGCTGAGCCCCTCGTGGTGGGCGGCTGTCTACGGGGGCTGCCCGGGCGGGATGGGCTGCGCGGGGACGCCGTGAACCCCTCCTTGGGGGCTTAGCCGCGCCATCCATGGCGCGGATACCCCGCGCAGCCCACCCCACCCGGACACGGACGGTTTACGGGCGCGTCCACCACGGAAGACAGGAGAAAAGCGAAGGGCAAACGCGGGTCGCTTCGCTCTTGCCGCGCTGCGCGCTCGCCGGGCATGGCCCGGCGCCACCGGTCACCTGGCCGGCAGTTCGGCTTTCAGGCCGCGCTCGTCCAGCACCTGCAGCACCCGTTCGATGATGGCCAGGTTGTGGCCATGTGCGGCACCTTCATGCAGCAGCACGATCGCGCCCGGGCGCAGGTCCGGGAGCAGACGCGCCAGCACGCCATCCGGGGTGCAGCCGACGCCGTCRTAACCGCGGGCGCTCCAGCCCACGCGCACCAGGCCCAGCTTGCGCAGTACCGGCGCCACGAACGGGTTGGTCATGCCCACCACCGAGCGGTACCAGCGSACCGGTCGCCCACTCACCGCCTGCAGCGCTCGCTGGCAGCCCTCGATCTCCGCCGCCATCGTGCCCGGGCCCAGCCGCCAGAAGCGCGCCTGCGGATGGCTGTGGCTGTGGTTGCCGAGGTCGTGTCCGCGACGCAGGATTTCCTCCACCAGGGCCGGATGCGCCAATACGCGCTCGCCGACCAGGAAAAAGGTCGCCTTCGCCTGGTGCCGGTCCAGCAGATCCAGCACCGCCGGGGTCTGTTCACTGGGGCCGTCGTCGATGGTCAGCCAGACGCTGTTGCCAGCCTCGGGCAACCGGCTCAGCACCGGCGCGTAGAAGCGGCTGTTGGGCAGGAACACCGGCACCATGAACAACGCGTGGCTTGCCACCATCAGGGCCAGGCCCCAGTGCCAGCCCGCCAGCACCCAGACCAGGATCACGGCCAGCTGCGACAGCACCAGCCAGGGCACCCAGCGCCAGGGCTGGGTCGGGATGCGATGCAATGTTCCTGCGTTGGTCATGCCCCATGATGCCATGGGGGGTAGAATTGATGATTCGAATTTTTCGGACCCATGACTGCCATGTCCCTCGATCCCGCCCTGCGTTCGCGCATCGAAACCATCCTCAACGACAACCGCGTCGTGCTGTTCATGAAGGGCCAGCCGTCGATGCCGCAGTGCGGCTTCTCGGCCAAGGCCGTGGGTGCCCTGCAGGACCTGGGCGTGGAGTTCGCCCACGTCAACGTGCTGGCTGACGCGGAGATCCGTGAAGGCATCAAGGCCTATGGCGACTGGCCGACCATCCCGCAGCTGTACATCGACGGCGAACTGGTCGGCGGCAGCGACATCGTGCTGCAGATGGCCGCCAGCGGCGAGCTGAGCAGCGTGCTGGGCCTGGCTGCACCGGACCGCACCCCGCCGCGCATCACCGTCACCCCGGCCGCGGTGGAAATGCTGAAGGGCGCGCTGGCCGATTCGCCGGGTGCGTCGCTGCAGTTGGGCATCGATGCCCGCTTCCAGCCGAACTTCCAGCTGGCCCCGTACGATGAAGGCGCGATCGCCGCCGAGTCCAACGGCCTGCGCGTGCAGTTCGACCTGGCCAGCGCCCGCCGCGCCGATGGCATCACCATCGACTGGGTCGACGACATCCGTGGCAAGGGCCTGGCGATCGACAACCCGAACGCGCCCAAGCCGGTGCAGGAAATCAGCGTGCGTGATGCCGACGACCTGGTGCGTGCCGGCAACGTGATGCTGGTGGACGTGCGCCCGGCCGAAGAACGCGCCATTGCCGCTGTCGGCGTGCCGTTCAAGAGCTTCGATGGCAACGGCCGCGCCGAGCTGGAAGCCCTGCCCAAGGACACCGCCCTGGCCTTCCTGTGCCACCACGGTGGCCGCAGCGCGCAGGCAGCAGAGCAGTTCCGTGCGCTGGGCTTCAGCAAGGTGTTCAACGTCACCGGCGGCATCGATGCCTGGTCGGACGAAGTGGACAACGGCGTGCCGAAGTACTGATCGGCTGCGCTTGATGCACAGGAAAAACGCCGGCGAAAGCCGGCGTTTTCTGTTGAGCCCATCCACGCATGGCGTGGATCTACTCCTTCCGTGTCCCAAGCGCGGGGGCTGACGTTCCGGTTACCCGGCGAACCCGCCTTCGGCCAGGTAATCCAGTTCTTCCGGCGACGGAATGCGGCCAAGCACCGCATTGCGGTGCGGGAACCGGCCGAAGCGGCGGATGATGTCGCGGTGCAGTTCGGCGTACTGCAGGTATTCCTTGTCACCCAGCACGTCGAACATCGCGACCGAGCGGTCCTGGTCCAGCGGATCTTCGGAGTGCTCGAACGGCAGGTAGATGAAGGCGCGCAGTTTGGGGACCAGCTGCAGGTCCAGCCCCTCCTCGATCGCGCGCGTGGCGTAGTGCCGTGCGAGGCCATCGGTGGCATAGGAATGGGCCGTGCCGCGGAAGCAGTTGCGCGGGAACTGGTCCAGCAGCAGCATCAGCGCCAGCGCGCCCTCGGCGCTGCCCAGCCAGTGCTCGCGCGCGCGCGATGCGGCAGCGTGGTGTTCGTCCGCGAACAGCGTACGGAACCGCGCGTCGAACGCATCATCGCGGGCAAACCACTTTTCAGGGCCCGCGTCCTTCCAGAATTCCACCACTTGCGCGGCAACGTCCATCACCTACTCCCCAGGGCCGGCGCGCCGCGCCAGGCCATCATCATCATTCGTCGAAGCGCAGGTGGCGGACCGACTTGCCGTTGCGCCGGATAAGCTTAAGCGCCTCGATGCCGATCTGGATATGGTTTTCCACGAACTGCGAGCTGACCTTGGCGTCGGACGCCTCGGTTTTCACCCCGTCCGGGATCATCGGCTGGTCTGAAACCAGCAGCAGGGCCCCGCTGGGAATGTGGTTGGCGAAGCCGGCAGCGAAGATCGTCGCGGTTTCCATGTCGATGGCCATGCAGCGCATCGCCCGCAGCCGCTCCTTGAAGGCCTCGTCGTGCTCCCAGACCCGGCGGTTGGTGGTGTAGACGGTGCCGGTCCAGTAATCATGGCCGAGGTCGCGGATCATGGTCGAAACCGCACGCTGCAGGGCGAAGGCCGGCAAGGCCGGCACTTCCGGCGGCAGGTAGTCGCCCGAGGTCCCCTCGCCGCGGATGGCCGCGATCGGCAGCACCAGGTCGCCCAGCTCGTTCTTGCGTTTCAGCCCGCCGCACTTGCCCAGGAACAGCACGGCCTTGGGCATCACCGCTGACAGCAGATCCATGATGATCGCGGCATTGGGGCTGCCCATGCCGAAGTTGATCATGGTGATGCCGTCGATGGTGGCGCTGGCCATCGGCCGGTCCAGGCCGATCACCGGCGCCCCGGTCAGCGCGGAGAACGTATGCAGGTAGCCCCCGAAGTTGGTCAGCAGGATGTGCTGGCCGAACTGGTCCAGAGGCACGCCGGTATAGCGCGGAAGCCAGTTGTCGACGATGTCCTGCTTGCTCTTCATGGGCGCTCCGGTACGGCGTGGGGAGCACCATTTTCCGGGAGGCGGTCGTTGCCGTCGAGATGGCCGATGGCGACCCGTGAAAAAGGACACTTGGCAAGCACGCCGCTCCCCGGCTAGCGTCGGTGGGTTGAACACGCTGCCAAGGGGATCTGCATGACATCGACGTTGTTGCGCGCCGGGTTGGGTCTGGCGCTGGTATCGCTGAGCACGGCGCCGGCCGTGGGCGCTTCGCGCTTCGTGGCCGATCCCTACCCGAGCACCTACCAGGCGCACCCCGATGGGCCGCTGCTGATCCAGAACGCAACGGTGCTGACCGGCACCGGCCAGCGCCTCGACAACGCCGATGTGCTGCTGCGCGATGGCCGCATCGTCGCCGTCGGCGATGCGCTGCAGGTCGATGCCAGCGTCACCCGCATCAACGCCGACGGCAAGTGGGTGACGCCCGGCCTGATCGACGTGCACTCGCACCTGGGCGTCTATCCCAGCCCCGGTGTCGGCGCGCACAGCGACGGCAACGAGATGACCGCGCCGGTCACCGCCAACGTCTGGGCCGAGCACTCGGTATGGCCGCAGGACCCCGGTTTCCAGGCGGCGCTGGCAGGCGGAGTGACCAGCATGCAGGTGCTGCCCGGCTCGGCCAACCTGGTCGGTGGCCGCGGCGTAACGCTGAAGAACGTGCCTGCCACCACCTACCAGGCAATGAAGTTCCCCGGCGCGCCGTGGGGCCTGAAAATGGCCTGCGGCGAAAACCCCAAGCGCGTCTACGGTGGCGGCAAGGGCGTGGCACCTGCAACGCGGATGGGCAACGTGGCCGGTTACCGCGCAGCCTTCATCGACGCAGCCGACTACATCGCCAAGAACAAGCCGAAGCCGGCCAAGCGCAAGGGCTGGTTCGGCAGCGACAAGGGCGACAGCGCCGGTGATGCCGGCGGCAAGCGCGACCTCAAGCTGGATACGCTCGCCGGTGCGATCCAGGGCGATATCCGCGTGCACATCCACTGCTATCGCGCCGATGAAATGGCCACCATGCTCGACCTGTCCAAGGAATTCGGCTTCAAGGTGGCCGCCTTCCACCACGGCGTGGAGGCCTACAAACTGGCCGACCGGCTGGCGGCCGAAGGCGTGTGCGGGGCACTGTGGGCCGACTGGTGGGGCTTCAAGATGGAAGCCTTCGACGGCATCGCCGAGAACATCGCGCTGGTCGACCGGCCGAAGAACAGCTGCGCCATCGTCCACTCCGACTCGCCCGAGGGCATCCAGCGCCTGAACCAGGAGGCAGCCAAGGTGATGGCCGCCGCGCGCCGCGCGCACATGCCGGAGATCGCGCCGGAACGCGCGATCACCTGGATGACCGCCAACGCCGCCAAGGCGCTGGGCATCGAGGCGCAGACCGGCACGCTGGAGGCCGGAAAGATGGCCGACGTGGTGATCTGGAACGGCAATCCCTTCAGTTCGTATGCACTGGCCGAGCAGGTGTTCGTCGATGGCCGCCGTGTGTACGACCGCAGCACGCCATCGGCAACGCCGCGGTCGGATTTCCAGCTTGGACAGGAGTTGCGCTGATGGGCATGTTGAACAAGCGCCGCCGGGCATGGCCCGGCGCTACCTTGGTTGCGCTGTTGGTGATGACAACCGCAGCCTCGGCGCAGGACCTGCTGGTGCGCGGTGCGACGGTCGCTACCGCCAGCGCACGTGGCAACGTGGAAGATGCCGATGTGCTGGTGCAGGGCGGCATCATCCGTGCGGTGGGCCGGGGCCTGTCCACACCGGCCGGTGTGCCGGTGGTCGAAGCCAAGGGACGCATGCTGACCCCTGCCCTGTTCGGTGGCATCACCGAGATCGGCATCGAGGAAGTATCCGGTGAATCAAGCACGGTCGACAGCGCACTGAAGATCGGCGAGCAGCCGCTACGCCCGGAGTTCGACGTGACACTGGCCTATAACCCGGCATCCGTGCTGATTCCGGTGGCGCGCCTGGACGGCATCGGCTTCACTGCGCTGGGCGCGGCCACCGGCGGTGGCTTCGTCGCCGGCCAGGGCGGCGTGGTGCGTTTCGATGGCAGTGCCGACCCGATCGGCCCGCGCGCGCTGTTCCTGCGCCTGGGTGCTGCAGCATCTGAACTGACCGGTCAATCGCGCGCGGCGCAGTGGATGCTGCTGCAGCAGATGGTGGACGAGGCACGCGGCCAGGTGGCCGCCGATTCGCCGCATGCGCTGCTGACCCCGGCCGGCCGCCGCACGCTCGCCCGCTATCTGTCCGGGCAGGGCCGCATCGTGGTGGAAGTGGACCGCGCGGCCGACATCCGCCAGCTGCTGCGCTGGGCGGCCCGCGAGAGGGTGAAGATCGCCGTCGCCGGCGGTGCCGAGGCCTGGCAGCTGGCACCGGAACTGGCAGCGGCCAAGGTGCCGGTGTTCGTCGACGCACTGGGCAACCTGCCGACGACCTTCGACCAGATCGGCGCCACCTTGGAAAACGCCGCGCGGTTGCAGCGCGCGGGCGTACCGGTGGCCTTCGCCCAGCGCGATGATGCCTCGCACAACGCACGCAAGATGCGCCAGCTGGCCGGCAATGCGGTGGCCAACGGCCTGCCCTGGGCCGACGGACTGGCCGGGCTGACCCGGGTACCGGCCGAGGTGCTGGGCGTGGCCGACCAGATCGGCAGCATCGAGCCGGGCAAGCGTGCCGACCTGGTGCTGTGGGAAGGCGATCCGCTGGATGTGGCGCACTATGCCGAGCAGGTCTGGCTGGGCGGCCGCGCGATGCCGATGCGCTCGCGCCAGACCGAACTGCGCGACCGCTACCTGCAGCGCAACGCGCAACCCTGACCGTAACCAGGAGCCATCGATGCCCACCCTGCGCTGGTATTTCGACTTCGTCTCGCCCTATTCCTACCTGCACTGGCAGAAGGTGAAGCAGCTGCCGCAGTTCGGGCGCATCCAACCGGTGCCCATCGCCTTTGGTGCGGTACTGCACCATCTGGGCAACCTGGGCCCGGCGGAGATCCCGGCCAAGCGCCGCTTCATGTACCGCCAGCTGCTGTGGACCGCGCAGGCCGAGGGCACGCCACTGCGCTTCCCGCCCGGGCACCCGTTCAATCCGCTGGCGGCCCTGCGCCTGTGCCTGGCCGCCGGTGCCAGCACTGCGGCAGTGGACGTGCTGTTCGATTGGATCTGGCGCGACGGCCACGCCGGCGACACGGCCGAGGCCCTGCGCGAACCCGCCGCCCGGCTGGGTATCAGCGACGTAGAGGCGGCCATTGGCGAGCCGGCCATCAAGGAGCAACTGCGACGCAACACCGAGGCGGCGATCGAGGCCGGGGTGTTCGGCGTGCCGACCCTGGCCATCGACGGCGAACTGTTCTGGGGCAACGATACCCACCCGCTGATGGCGGCGGTGCTGGACGACCCCAGCCTGCTGGACCGGCCGGACTGGCAGCAGGCGGTGGCCCTGCCGGTGGCGGTGCAGCGCAGTCGCTGAACAGGGAGCGGCGCGTTTCCCTCGCGCGCCCGCCCCCGTTTTGAGATAGTTTTCACATTTCCGAACCTACAACCGCCCTGGAGGGGGAGCCGCGGATGCGCATCGGAATCGTCGTCGACTCGGCCTGCGACCTGCCGCAGGACTTCATTGCCGAGCACAACATCGTGCTGCTGCCGATCACCGTGCGGATCGGCGAAGCGGTGCTCGCCGACCACCGCGACGAGCAGGCAACGCTCAGCTTCCTGCACGCGCACGTCGCCGAGCACGGCGCCGAAGCGGAGACCATCCCCTTCAGCGTCAACCAGATCCGCGACCTGTTCCTGCAACGCTTGGTGATCGACTACGACCATGTGTTCTGCATGACCATCACCAAGACCCGCAGCCCGATCCACGACAATGCACTGCAGGCCAGCTTCGCCATCCTCAACGACTACAAGCCGGTGCGGCAGGCGGCCGGCTTCAACTCGCCGTTCGCGCTGCGCGTGCTGGATACCCAGAACCTGTTCGCCGCCCAGGCGGTGACGGCGGTGGAAGCGGTGCGGCTGCGCGCCAGTGATGCCAGCGTGCAGCAGATCCGCGAGCGCCTGGAAGAACTGGCCGGCAACGTGCACGGCTACATGGTCACCCGCGACCTGTACTACATGCGTGCCCGCGCCCGGCACAAGGGCGACCGAAGCGTCGGCCTGCTCAGCGCCGCACTGGGCAGTGCGCTGGACATCAAGCCGGTGTTGCATGGTTATCGCGGGCAGACCGGGCCGGTGGCGAAGATCAAGGGTTTCGACAATGCCGTGCTGAAGCTGTTCGGCGTGGTCGGCCAGCGCGTACGCGCCGGCCTGATGACGCCGACCGTGTGCGTCAGCTACGGYGGCGAACTGGACGAGCTGCGTRCCCTGCCCGGCTATGCGCAGATGAAGGAGGTCTGCGCCGGCCATGGCGTGACCGTGTACGAATCGGTGATGAGCCTGACCGGCATGGTCAACGTCGGCAAGGGCGCGGTCACCGTGGGTTTTGCCGATGGGCCGCATCGATTTGAATGAAGGCCAACCGCGCTCTGGAATCTGCACATCGATTCCACCGCGCCTATGCCAGCCTAGCCGCACCTCAAGGAGATCAACATGCCTGCGCAGTACCACATCAGCCTGCCCGAACCGTCCAAGGCCCGCGGCAACGACCCCGACCTGTCTTTCCATTCGCAGGGCGCTGCCGGCTTCGCCGAAGAACTGCAGAACGCGCTGCGCAATGGCAGCCTGTTCGAGCGCTGGCGCGACAAGCAGCCGGACCCGGATGCGGTGGAGCCGCAGTGGGGCGCGACCGATCCGGAGGCCACCGTGACCGGTGAGCAGAAGGACCTGCGCATCAACCTGGTGGCCACCACCCGCATCGACAGTGACGTGTTCAAGCAGCGCCTGCGCCTGCTGGCCGGGCACCACTGGGAACTGCGCGACGTGCGTTGAGTTCCGCCTCTGGTAGGCGCCAACCTTGGTTGGCGCTTTCCTGAAGGCTGCCAACCAAGGTTGGCCACTACCGGCTTCACCTTGCCGAGCTGCCGGCCAGCGGCCGGCACTACCCGGCACCTGGGTGTGCTGGTATCGTGCCGCCGCCAACGGTGACCGCACGGATTGCACATGGACCCCAAGCTGAAAGCGCTCATCGAGCAGACCAACCTGTCGGACCTGCTGCCGCCGGCGCCTCGGGAAATGGACCTGCAGCAGCCGGTGGCACCGCCGGAACCCGCAAAACCGCAGCCCGCCCGTTCCACCAGCGATGCACTGCAGGTGCATTTCGGTGGTACCGACATGGTCGGAAAGCTCGCCAATGCGCCCACCAGTGGACGGATAAAGACCTTCGCCATGATCCTGCTGGGCGGGCCGACCATCGTGTTCGGCCTGCTTCTGCTGGGCATGGTCTGGACCGAGCCGGGCAAGTCAGTGCTCGCGCTGGTCTACGGCACGGTCATCGCAGCGGTGTTGATCGGTATCTGGCCTTATCTGCTGTTCCGCAAACGCGAAAAGCCGGCGGCCTGACGCGGGCTGCCTGCCAGGATAGTGCCGGGCGCTGGCCGGCAACTCATGCAGACGGCACCTGCCGGCCAGCGGCCGGCACTACCCAACCTGCGCCTTACCAACCGCCGCCCAGGGCGCGATACAGCTCTACGCGTGCAATCGCGGCGGTCGCCCGGCTGTTGGCCAGCGCGGCCTGGTTGTCCAGCGCGATGCGCTGGGTGCTCAATACATCCAGCATGTCGACCACGCCGGCCTGGTACTGCCGACGCGCCGCACCCAGCGCCGTCTCGCTCTCATCCACCGCCACGTGCAGCTGCGCGGCACGCTGCTGTTCGGCGGCATAGCCGTCGATGGCATCGTCCACTTCATGCCAGGCCTGCAGCACGGTACGGCGGAACTGCAGGGCCGCCTGTTGCTGCTGCAGCCTGCTCAGCGCCAGGTTGGCCTTCAGGCGTCCGCCCTGGAAGATCGGCAGGCTGATCGACGGGCCGATACTGAAGCGATGCGCGTTCCAGCCATCCAGATCATCCAGCTGCCTGGCCTGGAAACCGGCATCGCCATTCAAGGTGATGCGCGGCAGGAAGCTGGCCTTGGCCACGCCAATTCCCGCCGTGGCAGCATGCAGCGCAGCCTCGGCACGGCGGACATCAGGGCGACGCTCGGCCAGTTCACTGGGCACGCCCACGGCCACGGTCGGCAACGCGGGCCAATCGCGGCGCGCGCTCTGCAGCTGCGTATCCAGTGCCTGCGGCGGCTGTGCCAGCAGGAACGCGAGTGCATTGCGCAGCTGCGATTCGCGGTGCCGCAGCGGTGCGATGCGAGCCTGCAGCGATGCCACCTGCGCCGCCGCACTGGAGACCTGCAACGTGCTGGCCACGCCCTGGCGCTGGCGCGCTTCGGTCAGCCGCTTGATGTCGTGGGCGATGCTGAGGTTGTCCTCGGTGATGGCCAGCAGCTGGCGCGTTGCGCGCAACTGCAGGTAATCACGCGCGGTCTCGGCCAGCAGCGCGATGCGCGCCGCGTGTGCATCTTCCTCAGCCATCTGCACGCGTGCGTCGGCCGCTTCCACCTGACGGCGTACGCGTCCCCACAGATCCAGTTCCCAGCTCATGCCGATGCCGGCCTGGAACAGCCCATAGTCATCGCGACCGCCATTACCGGACGGATCGTTCAGGCCTACCTCGCTGTTGCGCGCGCGTACGCCACTGGCAGTGGCGCCGACGCTGGGCAGCCGGTCGGCCGCGGTGACGCCACGCGCGGCGCGGCTCTGCTGCACCCGGTTGGCGGCCAGCTGCAGGTCGAGATTGGCCTGCAGTACCTGCGTCGCCAGTTGCCCCAGCAGCGGATCATCGAAACCGGACCACCAGCTGGCGTCGTCATCCAGCGCAGCTGAAGCCACCGCTTCGCCCTGCCACTGCGTGGGCAGCTCGGCCTGCGGGCGCACGAAGTCCGGGCCCAGCGTGCAGGCGGTCAACGCCGTGCACAGTGCCGCTGCAGCCAGTCCACGCGGGAATACGCGGATCATGCGCCTTCCCCGCCCGTGCGGTGCCGCTCGCGCTGCGCACTCTGCACCCGCTGCGGACGCTGCAGATCCACGCTGGCTTCCACCGACATGCCGGCACGCAGTTGGCCCAGCAATGCCTGCTCCGGCTCTAGCACGATCTTCACTGGAATGCGCTGCACCACCTTGGTGAARTTGCCGGTCGCGTTTTCCGGCGCCACCGCGGCGAACGTCACCCCCGTGGCCGGGGCGATGCTGTCGATATGGCCACGCAGCCGCGTGCCGGGGAACACGTCCACCGTCAGTTCGACCTGCTGCCCCGGCTGCATGCGGGTCATCTGCGTTTCCTGGAAGTTGGCGACAACGAAGGCGCGCTGCAGCGGCACCACCGCGGCCACCGGCGTGCCCGGGGTCAGGTAGGCGCCGACGCGCACTGCGCGGCGTCCCACCACGCCATCAATCGGTGCACGCAGCTCGGTGTGCGAAAGATCCAGTTCGGCACGCGCCTGCGCGGCTTCGGCGCGCTGCACGGCCGCCTGTGCGGCCTGCACCCCGGCAGCGAGGATGTCGGTGCGCTGGCGTGCGGTCGACAACGCGGCCTGTCCCTGTTGCAGATGTGCACTGGCCACGGCCTGCTTCGACTGCGCCTGCTGCGCGTTCTGCACGGTACCGGCACCGTTGCGGGCCAGCTCGCGGTAACGCTGCTGGTCGGCGCTGGCCAGGGTCAGTTCGGCGCGGCTGACATCCACACTCGCCTGGGCGTGTTCGATCAGCGAGCCCTGCTGTGCCAGCGCCGCCTGCGCGTTGGCCAGCTGCGCGCGCGCATTGCCCAGGTCGGCGCGGGCGGCCAGCAACGCGACCTGGTAGTCGCGGTCATCGATGCGGGCCAGCACGTCACCGGCCTTCACCGCTTGGTTGTCCTGCACTTCCACCGCGCTGACGAAGCCAGCGATCTTCGGTGCGACCACGGTGTAGTCGGCGACCACATAGGCGTTGTTGGTGGTCTGGTGGCGGCCATCGCGCAGCAGCAGCCAGGCACCACCGGCCAGAAGCAGTACGCCCAGGCCGAGGCCCGCGTTGAGATACGTTCGATTGATTGTCATGGGGGAGTTCCTGCGAAGGGGATCAGGCCACGGCACGTGGCGGATGGATGCGGGTGGGCATCCAGGCAATGAGGGGAATGAAGGCCAGCGCGACCAACGCGACCAGCAGGTAGAGATCGGCCGAGGTCAACGCCTGCACCTGCGCATGCAGGCGCGCGCCAAGCTGCGGCCCTTCGGCCAGCCACGGCTGTTCGCCAAGTCGCTCGACCAGCACGGTGGAGTGGAAATGGCGGCGTCCCTGCGCGACCGCTTCCAGCACGCCGCTGGCCAGCACCGCAGCAAAGCCCTTGACCGTGTTGAACCACGCCGAGGCAAAGGGACCGTCCTGTGGCGCCAAGCCGCCGGTGGCCAGCATCAGCAGCGGCAGCACCGCCATCGGCTGCGCAAACACCTGCAGCAGCTGTACCCACAGGAAGTTGTCGCGTATCCAGCTGACGTCCAGATGCGCGCCCAGCCAGCAGGCCAGCGCCAGCAGCGCCAGCCCGGTGGCCTGCACCCAACGGCAATCGATCGCACGGATGTTCAGCAGTGCGGCGACCAACGGCAGCGCGATGACCTGCGGCACCGCCACCCACAGCAGCATCGGCGCGGTCTGTTGTGGGCGATAGCCCTGCACGCTGGCGAGGAAGCCGGAAGGAATGGAGATCACCGCCAGCAGCACGAACAGCACGCCACCGAGGGTAATCAGCGAGTAGCTGAGGTTGCGGTTGGCCAGCAGCTGCAGCTTGAAGAACGGCAGTGGATGGAACCACTCGTTGATGAAGAACAGCACCAGCAGACCCGCACCACCCCCCAGCATCAGCGTGATCAACGACGAGTCGAACCAGTTCAGGCGCGGGCCCTGCACCAGGCCCAGTACCAGCAGCACCAGCGCCGGCAGGCCGAGCATCAGGCCGACGCCGTTGAACTGTGCGAAGCGCTCCAGCCGCAGGGGATCCTGTGGCAGGCCCCAGCCGACCATCGCCATCGCCGCCAGGCAATACGGCACGATCTGCCAGAACGCCCAGTGCCAGCCCACCTGCTCCACCCAGAATGCGGCCAGCGGGGTGCCCATGCTCGGCCCGAAGGTGGCGGTCAGTGCGTAGGCGGCCAGACCGTACAGCTTGATGCCCGGCGGCAGGAAGCGCAGCGCCACGCTCATCAGCAGCGGCGGCAACGCGCCCCCACACAGGCCCTGCAATGCGCGCAGCAGCAGAAAGGTCTGCAGGTTGGGGGCGAGCGGGCACAGCACGCCCAGCACCATGAAGCCGCCGATCATCGCCAGCGCAAAGCGGCGCAGCGAGAAGGTGGCTGCGCACCACGGTGCGAATGCCATCGCGCTGACCGACATGGCGCTGTACAGCGCCACGATCCAGCTGCCGTCATCGACGCTGAAACCCATCGCACCGCGGATGTCGGCCAGCGCGACCTTGGTGACGTTCTCGTTGAAACCCGACACCAGCACTGCCAGCAGCACACCGCACAGCCCAACCAGGATGCGCCGGTCGAAGCCGGGGGCAGCGACGGGCCGGGGCGCTGCCGGCGCCGCGGGCATGGCGGCCGGCGTGCTCACTGCCGGCTGCCGATCCGTGCAGTACACGGCATATATGGAGACATTGGATTGCGCTCAGTGAAACTTTCGGGAGCGCAGTCTAGAAAGGCCGTTGCCTGCGAAAAATGGCGTGCCCGGCATCGCAGGCGTGCGTACAACGCACGCCCGCGGGCAATCAGTGGTGGGCCGCCTCGACCGAATCGCACATGCCCTTGATCGCCCGCCGCAGCCACTGGTGGGCCGGGTCGTTGTCCATGCGTGGGTGCCAGGCCTGCACCAGCGCTACGGTCCGCACCGGCACCGGCAGCGGGAACATCCGCAGCGGCAGGCCCATGCGGGTGATGCGGTCGAGCATCACGCTTGGCATCTGCGGCAGCACCAGGTCCGAATCGGCGGCAGCAAAGATCGCGCCGTGGAAGGTAGGGATGACCACCGCCACCCGTCGTTGCAGGCCAAGYGCTGCCAGCTCTTCGTCGATCGGGCCATGCGCAAGCCCGCGCCGGGACACGGCGATGTGGTCGCACGCGGCGAAGCGCTCGACACTGATGTCGCCGTCGAACAACGGATGATCCTCGCGTGCCGCGCCCAGCAGCGAGGTGGTGAACAGGTGCTGCACCTTGGTTTCCGGGCTGTGCTTGCCGGCCGTGCTGATGTACAGGTCGATCCGCCCCTGCACCATCGCATCGTCATCGGTATCGCCTTCGGGCACGAAGCGCAGCATGCAGCGCGGTGCCTGCTGGCGGAAGACATCACGCAGGCGGCCGCCATAGCTGCCGATGAACACATCGTTGGCGCGCACGCTGAACGTTCGTTCCAGCGTGACCATGTCGACCTCGCGGCCCGCATTGAACACGCGGTGTGCCTGCTCGATCACATCGCGCACCTGCTCACGCAGTTCCAGCGCGCGTGGCGTGGGAGCGAGCCCACGGCCGGCGCGCACCAGCACCGGATCACCCAGGGCTACCCGTACCCGGCCCAGGGTACGGCTCATCGCCGGCGCACTGAGATTCATCCGTCGCGCAGCGGCCGCCACGCTGCATTCGTCGATCAGCACATCCAGTGCCAGCAACAGGTTCAGGTCCGGCAAGGGCATGGCAGTCTCCCGCAAATGGGATGACTCTACTGCAATCCAGATCATCCATAATTGCGTTGTACGCACGCATTGACTGCGGCGCACGGCATGGGTGCGCGCGACGACATCAGCGACCATCAGCGCCCTGCAAAGGAGCTTTCCATGTTCAACACCCTGCTGGTCGCGCTTGATGGCGGCCCCCAGCACGACCGCGTGCTGGACCTGGCCGCCACCATGGCCGGCCCCCGCAGCCGCCTGCACCTGCTGTGCGTGCTTGACCCCGAATTCGCACTGGCCGCTGGTGCCACCGATGCCGACCGCCGTGAGTATCCCGCCGCCGCCCGGCAGCAGGCGCATGCCGAAGCGGTACTGGCCGACGCCCTGGCCGAGCTGCGCGAGCGCGGCGTGGACGCCATCGCACAGCTGCCTTGCGGCGATCCTGGCGAAGTGATCAGCGCGCAGGCGCGTCGCCTGCAATGCGACCTGATCGTCATCGGCCACCGCCATCTGTCACGCCTGCAGCGCCTGTTCGAGCCCTCGGTGGGGCAATGGACGATCGACCATGCGCCTTGCCCGGTGCTGGTGGAAACACGTGATCCGTAGGTATCGCCAGCATGGCAATGTACTGGCCTGCGGCGGCCTGACGCGGGCTGCCTGCCAGGGGAGTGCCGGCCGCTGGCCGGCAACGCCTGCGCCTGCTGGATCCGACCGGGCGGTCGCGCCAGCCCCGATCAACCACGCACTTTCCTGCCGTGGCAGTCGCGCAGCCATGCTCAACAGTCCAGCGTGTCGTGCGCGCCCCCGTCGTCGTCCAGCACGTGTGCGTGCAGGATCACCTGGTTGCGGCCCGCACGCTTGGCCGCGTACAGGCCGGCATCGGCATCGGCCAGCAACTGTTCGGCGGTGGCCAGCGCCGGCGGATGCAGGTAACCCACGCCCACGCTGATGCTGACCCGGCCTTCCGGCAGCGGCAGCGCTTCCACCGCCTCGCGCAGGCGCTCGGCCAGCGCCAGCACACCCGACAGTGGGCTGCCGGGCACGATCACCGCGAATTCCTCACCGCCATAGCGCGCCACGCTGTCGGCCGCGCGCCCGGCGGTGGCCTGCAGCACCGCGGCCACCGCCTGCAGGCAGCGGTCGCCGGCAGGATGACCGTGCTCGTCGTTGAATGCCTTGAAATGGTCGATGTCCACCAGCAGCAATGCCAGTTCGCTGCCGCTGCGACGCGCCCGGTTCCATTCGGCCAGCAGCAGCGTATCGAACTGACGGCGATTGGCTACGCCGGTCAGGCCATCCTGCCGCGCCATCTGATCCAGGCCGGCCTGTCGTTCCAGCAGGTCGAGCTGCAGCAACGTGCTGCGCAGGCTGAAGCCAAGCGTTGCCACCACGAACCCGGTCAGCGCCAACGGCCGCGCGTGGTCCACCACCAGGGTGCCGACCACCAGCAGCAACAAGGGCAGGATGATCGGTCCACCGGCCTGCACCAATCGCAGCAGGCGAGGATGCAGCACGAAGCCCGGTGCGGGTGCCTGACGCAGCGCCAGCAGCGCCAGCAGCAGGAACGGCAGGTCGATCAGCAGATCGTTGTAGGCGCCGAACGACTGCTCGGCGGTGTAGTGATTGATGTAGAACGCCAGCAGYAGATAGGACAGCGCATACAGCGCCAGCGCGCGGTAGAAGCTGCGCCGTTCAGGCGCATCGCCGGCGACCCAGCGCACCACCGCGAAACCGGCGATGCACAGGTTCTGGATGTCGAACATGCGCTGCATGTGCGCCATCGCCTGGTCGTCGATATCGATGCGGTCGGCGAAGGACTGGGTATGCACGAAGAACAACACGCCCAGCAGGGCCGCCATCACGCCGTCGATCAGGCTGATGGTCCAGCGTTCGCGACGGGCGCGGGCCAGGATGAACACCAGCGGCACACCGTACAGCACATACAGCAGCAGGCTGGCGCGCGGGGTGATGTCGGCCCGTCCGGCGCCCAGTGCGTCGGCCATGTTGAAGGCCATGCCACCGGCCCAGAGCAGCAGCGCCACTGCAGTGGCACGCCAGCCCAGCGCAGCACGGTCGCGCTGACCGCGCCACAGGCAGGCCGCAGCCGCCAGCAGGGGTGCCACGGTCAGGAACACGAACGATCCCTCACCGGCCGCACCCGGCCAGAACGCCACGACCACGCCATGGCAGATCAGGAACATCAGCGCCAGCACAACCAGCATGCATCCCCCATGCGCAAGGCCGTATGGCGGCACGATAGCGCGCCGGCACGCCACAGCGGCGTGATCCACTGCGGCAAAACGGCACTCCGGGCACACGCTCTGGTCGTGCCGGCCACTGGCCGGCAACCCCAGGGAATCACGGGTCTGCAGGT
>NZ_JBFTOJ010000050.1:0-33030 GCF_056397905.1 Stenotrophomonas sp. 05L414_2 | reverse complement strand
ACCTTGCCGTGCGTGCTGTCGACCACCACGTCGCGGGCGTGCGGCACGGCGCCGACCGGGAACTGATGGACCAGCGACAAGTCTGCCTGGCGATAGACAGCCACGGTGTCCTGGCGGGTGTTGCTGACCCAGACATTGCCATTGGCATCATCGACGCCCACGCCATACACCGCGAACACCGCACCGTTGGTGCTGCCCGGCACCTGCGCCGGGGTGATGGCCTTGGTCACCTTCAGCGACTTCGGGTCCAGTTTCAGCAGCTGCGACTGGGTGACCGGCGGGCGGCCGACGGCCGAGGTCACGAACACGGCATTGCTGGCAGCACTGTAGGCCGACTGGTACAGGCCCGGCACCAGCTTGTTGGACTGGGTGGTGAACTTCGCCTGGCCCGACAGCGGCAGCTGCGGCGACACACGCAGCTTCAGCACGGCTGCGGCGGCCGGCTGGCTGGCGCGCACCACCACCGGATGGGTACCCGGCACGGCGTCGGCCGGAATGGCCAGCTGGGTCTTGAAGTTGCCATCGGCATCGACCACCACCGGCTGGCTGTTGAGCACGGTATCGCCACGCAGCAGGCTGACCTGCTGGCCCGGCACGAAGCCGCGGCCGGTGACATCGGCGGTGCTGCCGGGAACCACGTTCTCACCGCGTGAGACAACCTGGCCCTTGAAGGTAGCGCTGGCCGGCTGGTCGAACACCGGCTGTGCGCTGGCGGTCACTGCCAGCAGCAGGCCGGCGGCCAGGGAAGTGAGGCGGAAAGACGGACGGAATGACATGGAAGGCTCCTTGCACACGTAGGCCGCGCCTGGTGGCGCGGGATTCATCGGTTGCCTTGGCCGCTGCACATCGACAGTCCGCCTGGGTAGTGGGGTCGCACGGCACTGCCGTGCGAGGGGGTCATTCGGCGGCGTTGTCTCCACCGGCCGGCGGGCCGTCGGCGGCGCTGCGGTCGGTCACGCCATAAAGCTCGTGCAGCGCCGCGTGGAAGGACGCCGGCAGCATCGGGCCATGGCCCAGGCCCGGGAACTCGCGGTACTGCACGCTCAGCCCCGGTACCTTGCCCAGGCGCTCGGACAGCTGCATTGCCGCATCCGGGGTGGCGCCACCAATGCGGCGCAGATGCGCGACCACGCGCGGATTGCTCATGTCGCGCTTGCCACGGTCGCCGACGCGCTCGGCACCGCCCAGCATCAGCCACACCTTTGCTGGCTGGCCATGCACGTTCTGAACGAACTGCTGCTCGATGTCACCCAGCGGCGCACCCTGGCTCCACCACAACGACGGGCTGGCACTGAGGTAGTACTGGAAGGCGGCCGGACGGGTGTACAGGCTGCTGAGCACGAACAGGCCGCCCAGCGAATGGCCCCACAGGGCCTGCTGCTGGCGATCGATGTTGGCGCGGCGTTCCACTTCGGGCTTGATGCGACGCTCGATCATGTCCAGGAAGGCCGCTGCGCCGCCGCCGACAGCCTGCGTCCTGCCGCTTTCATCATCGGCGCGATCGATCCATGCGGTGTAGTCGCGGGTGCGCGACGCCGAATCGATGCGCAGGTCGTTGTCGTAGCCGATCAGCACCAACACCGGCGGCGCCTTGCGTGCGGCCAGCTCGGCCAGCAGCGGCTGGTCCAGCACCATCGCCACGGCGTTGCCGTCCAGTGCGTACAGCACCGGCGATGGCGCCTTGGGGGCCTTGGCCGGAATCGCCACATTCACCCGCCAGCGGCGCTGCTGATCGGGGCTGTCGATCACGAAACGCTCGAAGCGATAGCTGGCCGCCGGTGCATCAAGCACGGTCTGGCCCATCTTCTGCAGCGGATTGCGTTGCTGCGCGTATGCGTACGGGGTAGCCAGGAGCAGGCCCATCATCAAGGCGGCCAGGCCGGACAGCAGCGGGCCGCGGCGCGGAGGCAGGACGGAAGACTTCATCAGTGACGGCGAAAGCGGCACACGGCCACCGGTTCACAAGGGACCGCAGTCTACCTTAAACGCGAATGATTATCACATCGATCAAACGTCACGCTATGTATCACGCGCGCGACAGTGCGTACGCCAGCGCTTGCACCGGAAGTCCGGGTTCATCTACTTTGCCTGCCATCGGGGCGCAGGAATCGCCCCGCCCTTGCGGGTGCCTGCCTGGCCCCTGCCCATCAGCTCCACAACCGCCATGGGATCGGATCCCATGATTGTGAGAACCCCTTGAAGCACAAAGCACTGATCGCACTCGTCGCCTGCCTTCTCGCCCCGCTGGCCGGCCATGCCGCGCCGAGCCTGGCCGGGCTGTATTCGGCCTATGAAGAGGCCGGCTATTCCTCCCTCGGGCTGGAACAGCTCAACCAGACCGTACAGTTCACGGCAGTGAGCCTGGGCGCCTCCAGCAACCTGCAGGGCGAGCCGGTCCTTGAGGCGGGCGATGAGGATGGCCAGGTGCTGGCCCGCCTGACCGCCTCCGACGACGAGCAGAACGCCAAGCTTGCAGCGATGGATGACGGCGTCACCTTCACCGCCAGCTGCACGCTGCAGTTCAGTTCGGGATCGGATTACCTGGCGTTGGGCGACTGCGTTCTGCAGTAATCAGCTTGGCACTGCTGACAGCAGCGCAGAAACGACGAAGCCGGCCCTGGGCCGGCTTCGTTGCATCGGGCCGAAACCCGTTGACTCAGGGGCCGGCGGGCACCGGACCGTACAGGTTGTCCTGCGGCGTACCCGGCAGCAGCGCAAAGATCAGGATCACCACGCCACCGCCCGGCACCAGCGCCAGCAGGTACAGCCACCCTGACTGGTTACAGTCATGCAGGCGGCGCACGGTCACCGCGATCAACGGCACGATCGTGGCCAGCCAGAGCGCACCCAYCAGTGCCACCGCGCCGATCGTGATCCCGGCCATCCAGCTGGAATCGGCGTCCAGCACGAGGCCGGCAACGAGCGCCACTGTCAGCGCAATCACGCATACCGCGGCTCCCGCAAGCAGCAGGAACAGCTGGAACATCCAGTACTCGCGGCGGTTGGCGCGGCCCTCGAACTGGGCATAACGCTTCAACGGCAGAATCATTTCCTGCACGGCATCGTTCCTTGAAAAACAAGCCGCGCAGTCTGCCAAATGCATGCGGGCGGGGCAATGCGCCGCCTTGCCACACGCAGACGACTACGCGCCCTTGGCCGCCCTCGCCGCCTCGCGCTCGGCACGCAGCCGGTCGAGCTTTTCCTTCAACTTGATCTCCAGCCCGCGCGGCACCGGGTTGTAATACACCCGCTCGCCCATCGCATCGGGGAAACCGGTCTGGTCCAGCGCGATGCCGCCCTCGGCATCGTGGTCGTACTGGTACTCGGCACCGTAGCCCAGCTCCTTCATCAGCTTGGTCGGTGCATTGCGCAGGTGCAGCGGCACTTCTTCGGTACCACTGTCGCGCACATCGGCCTTGGCCTGGTTGAAGGCGGCATAGCCGGCATTCGACTTGGCGGTGCTGGCCAGGTACAGCACCAGCTGCGCGAAGGCGAGCTCGCCTTCCGGGCTGCCGAGCCGCTCGTAGATGTCCCACGCTTCCAGCGCCATGCTCTGCGCGCGAGGATCGGCCAGGCCGATGTCCTCGATGGCCATGCGGGTCAGCCGGCGCGCCAGATACGAGGGATCACAGCCGCCGTCGAGCATGCGCGTGAGCCAGTACAAGGCGGCATCAGGATTGGAGCTGCGCACGGACTTGTGCAGCGCCGAGATCTGGTCGTAGAACTGCTCGCCGCCCTTGTCGAAGCGGCGGGTGCGGTCGGCCAGCACCTGGGTCAGCGTCTGCGGGGTGATGCGACCACCCTCCCCGCCCGCCAGCTCGGCGGCGATTTCCAGCAGGGTCAGCGCACGGCGGACGTCGCCATCAGCGGCGGTGGCGATTTCCAGCAGCAGCTCGGGCGCGACTTCGATGCGTTCCTCGCCCAGCCCGCGCTCGCGATCACCGAGCGCACGTTCCAGCGCTTCGACGATGTCAGTCGGCGAGACACCTTCCAGCACATGCACGCGGCAACGCGACAGCAGCGCCGAGTTCAACTCGAACGACGGGTTCTCGGTGGTTGCACCGACGAACAGGATGGTGCCGCGCTCGATGTGCGGCAGGAACGCATCCTGCTGCGCCTTGTTGAAGCGGTGCACTTCGTCGACGAACAGCACCGTGCGACGACCTTCGGCGAAGCGCTGCGCGGCCTCTGCCAGCACCTGGCGCACCTCCGGCAGGCCGGACAGCACGGCGGAAATGGCACGGAATTCGGCGTCGGAGTATTCAGCCAGCAACAGCGCCAGCGTGGTCTTGCCGCAGCCGGGCGGTCCCCACAGGATCATCGAATGCACGCGTCCGGATTCGACGGCACGGCGCAACGCGCTCTCTGGCGCGAGCAGACGCTTCTGCCCGACCATCTCATCCAGGGTGCGGGGGCGCATGCGCTCGGCCAGCGGGCGCATGTGTTCCCGATCGACACTCAGCAGATCGGGGCCGGGGAATGAAGTGGAGCGATGTCTTGGCACGCGGTCATTGTACCGCGAGAGCATGCCAACCAAGGTTGACACCTACCAAGGCGGTGCCGGTTGACACCCACCAGGGCCGGTAGCGCCGAGCCATGCCCGGCGGACCGGAGATCTGCGGCAATCGGTGGTGCCGGCCACTGGCCGGCAGATCAAAAGCATGACAACCAAGGTTGACACCTACCAAGGCGGTGCCGGTTGACACCCACCAGAGCAGGTAGCGCCGGGCCATGCCCGGCGGATCGGAGATCTGCGGCAATCGGTGGTGCCGGCCGCTGGCCGGCAGATCAAAAGCATGTCAACCAAGGTTGACACCTACCAAGGCGGTGCCGGTTGACACCGACCAGCGCAGGTAGCGCCGGGCCATGCCCGGCGACCGCGATCAGTTGCCGATGACGTCGGTACCCGCCGGCGGGGTGAAGCGGAAGGTGTTGGCGGCGAAGCTGGGGTTGCGCTTCCAGCCGCTGAAACTGATCACGGTGCGCTGGCCCACGGCGTCGGTGATCTCCATCTTCGCCAGGCCCTGCGCGTTGAAGCCCAGCGCGGCGTACTGGAAGCTGGCTTCGGTCTCGCGCTTCGGCGACAGCGACAGCCACTGCAGGCCATCGCGGGTGGCGGCCTCTTCGCTCACGTCGTACTGCTGCTCCAGCAGTGCCGGATTGATCAGCGCGGTCAGCGGGCTGTTCTGCTCTTCCTTGCCCTGCTCGCGAACGGTCGCCTGCTCCAGGTCCGGCTCGAACATCCACACCTTCTTGCCGTCAGCCACGATCAGCTGCTCGTGCGGGCGCACGTACTCCCAACGGAACAGGCGCGGTGCCGACAAAGCGACGCGACCACTGGTGGATTCCTTGACCTTGCCGCGGCTGTCGAACACCTGCTGGCTGAACTGCCCATCCAGGCCCTTCAGGCCGGTGGTGAAGGTTTTCAGGTCATCACGGGCGCCGGCCCAGGCGCTGCCGGCAGCGGCGCAGGCCACGGCCAGAGTGGTGGTGGCAAGGAAACGGCGGAGGCGAAGGTTCATGCGGGGATCCTGTGGGYGCGCGGCCAGGAAAGTTGGGTGCCAGTGTGCCCGGCGAAAGATGAATGGGCGATCAGGACGCCATTATGACGCCCTGATCGCTGATCGGCGATTCAGCTGCCAGCGGCCGGCAGCTTGCCGTACAGCACCTGGCCACGGAAGCCGCGGCGTACCTCGCGGAACAGCGCGCGGAACGCGGCATAGTCCTGCGGCTGGCACAGCGCCTCGGCGCCGCGCACCGCGTTCTGCTGCAGGCGGTGATGCACGGTCACTTCCTGGCCCTGCCGGCTCCAGTCGACCCGGTACTCGCCGGCGGCATTGGCAAACCGCTGGCTGCGCGGAATCGCGATGATCGGGGCATTGGCCGGGAACTGCAGGCGATAGGTTTCCTCGCGCAGGCTGGCATTGCAGTAGAACGGCGTCTCATTGTCCGGCGCCGAGGCGCTGGCATACAGCCCGCGTACCGATTCACCACCGGGCGGATCGGGCACGGCCATGCCGCCGGCCACATCGAAGTCCACGTAGTCCTCGGCCTGGAAGGCCATGCGATAGCCAAACGGCCGGGTCAGGTCGACCGGCACACCCTGCAGCTGCAGCTGGCCGCGGCCATCGAAACCGGACGCGGCCATGATCGATTCTTCAGCGCGCGCCCGGTTCTGTGCATTGAGCTGGGCGAACTGCGCGCGCATGCCGATCTCGGCGTTGTCGCTCAGCTGCGGCACTGTCTCGCCACGCAGGTTGCCCTGCGCGTCGAAGGTGAAGCGCACCTCCATCACCGTGGCGTTGCGCTGCGGATCATTGGCCGGCGTGCGTGCCAGGGTGGCATCGCGGGTGTGCAGCACCGGCGCACCAAGGTCGCCATCAGGCAGCTGGCCGAAGCGCGCCCAGGCACTGGTCGAATCCAGGTACAGGTCGAACTCGGGCACGTAGGTGATGGCGTGGTTGAAGCGGCCCAGCAGCGGAATCTTCGGCAGCGTCGGGCCGCCACCGGCACCGATCAGCACCGGCGAACTGGTGATGCCCTTGGCCGCCAGCAGCGCCTCGAGGATCGTTACGTGGTCCTTGCAGTCGCCATAGTGGTTGTCGAGGATGCTCTGCGCACTGTTCGGCTCCAGGCCGCCATTGCCCAGGTACACCGCCACGTAGCGGATGTTCTGCGCCACCCAGCGGTACAGCGCATCGGCCTGCGCGCGGCGGTCGCTGATGCCGGCGGTGACTTCATCGGCCAGCGCCTGGATCTCCGGGGTGACCTGTGCGGCCGGCCCTGCTTTCAGTTGGTAGGCGCGACCCATCTGCGCCCAGTCGCGATAGGTGCTGGCCATGATGTTCGGCCCGAACTCCCACACCGCCGCCGACCAGTTCTGCGCCTGCATCGGCTCGCGGCGCTGGTAGCGCCAGCGCCATTGCGCCTGGCCGTTCTTCACCACCGGCCGGTCACTGCCCTGCACGCCACGGCTGTCCACGAACATGGGCAGATTGGCCGGCGCGCTGAGGGTCACTTCGGCATCGTCGTACTGGGTGAACACATTGAAGGTTTCCCACAGGCCAAAGTAGCCCGGGAAATAGGGCGTCAGCTGGGTCCGACGCACCTGGTAGAACAGCCGCGTGCCCGGCGCCAGGTTCGGGAACACGATCACCCGCACCTTGCGGTCGGCATACATCGCCGCCGAGGCACTGGAATAGCTTTCCTGGGTGTAGATGCGATCAGCCGGCACTTCGCGGCGCTGGCCGTCGGCGGTCAGCGTATAGGCGTTGACCACATCCAGCGTTTCCATCTTCTCGCTGTAGCTCAACCGCACCTGGCTGAACTGCTCCACCGCTGCCTTGGTCTTGAGCAGGATTTCGTAGGTTTCAGTCTGCACGTTGCCGGCATCGGCGCGCACCTGGTAGTCGGCGCGATAACGTACGAAGCTGAAGTTGTTGCTGGCCTCGGCATCGCTGCCGGTGGACGGTGGCGCGACTGCGGGTACAGCCGTCGCGGCGGCATCGGCCAGCGCCGGGYCGGATGCCAGCAGGCAGGCCAGCGCCAGCGCGCAGGAAACGGGTTGAAGCATGCGTCGGTTCCTTGGACGTCGGGAATGCGGCAGGGCTTGGCTTACTTCGGCGGCGGCGGTGCCAGCACGGTGCGGTCGCCGTTGTGCTCGGGCGGACTGACCACACCGGCCGCTTCCATGGCCTCGATCAGTCGCGCTGCGCGGTTGTAGCCGATCTTCAGGCGACGCTGCACGCCGGAAATCGACGCGCGGCGGGTCTCGGTGACCACGCGCAGCGCTTCGTCGTACAGCGGGTCGGACTCATCGCCGCCGCCGGAACTGGTCTCCGGCAGGCCGGTCGCACCGACCACCACGCCATCGCCCATCGTCTGTACTTCGTCCAGCACGCCGTCGACATAGTCGGYCGGCCCCATTGCCTTGAGGTGCTCGACCACGCGATGCACTTCCTCATCGGACACGAAGGCGCCGTGCACACGCTCGGGCATCGCCGTGCCCGGCGGCAGGTACAGCATGTCGCCGTGACCGAGCAGCGTCTCGGCGCCGGACTGGTCGAGGATGGTGCGCGAATCGATCTTCGAGCTGACCTGGAAGGCGATGCGGGTGGGAATGTTGGCCTTGATCAGGCCGGTGATGACGTCCACCGACGGGCGCTGGGTAGCCAGGATCAGGTGGATGCCGGCCGCACGCGCCTTCTGCGCCAGTCGCGCGATCAGCTCTTCGACCTTCTTGCCGACGATCATCATCATGTCGGCGAATTCGTCGATGAAGATGACGATGAACGGCAGCGTCTCCAGCGGGCGCGGCGCCTCGCCCAGCTCCGGGTTAGGCTTGAACAGCGGGTCCATCATCGGCTGGCCAGCGTCCTGGGCGTCCTTCACCTTCTTGTTGAAGCCGGCGAGGTTGCGCACGCCCACCGCGCTCATCAGCTTGTAGCGSCGYTCCATCTCSGCSACGCWCCAGCGCARGSCGTTGGCGGCSTCCTTCATGTCGGTGACCACCGGCGCCAGCAGATGCGGAATGCCCTGGTAGACGCTCAGTTCGAGCATCTTCGGGTCGATCATCAGCATCCGCAGGTCTTTCGGCGACGCCTTGAACAGCAGGCTCAACACCATCGCGTTGACCGCCACCGACTTGCCCGAACCGGTGGTACCGGCCACCAGCAGGTGCGGCATGCGCGCCAGGTCGGCCACGGTCGAGCGACCGGCGATGTCCTTGCCCAGCGCGAGGGTCAGCGAACTGGCCGACTTGTCGTACTCCTTCGAGCGCAGCAGCTCGGACAGGTAGATCATCTCGCGGGTGACGTTGGGGATTTCCAGGCCGATCACCGACTTGCCCGGAATCACATCGACCACACGCACCGACTTCACCGACAGGCCGCGGGCGATGTCCTTGTCCAGCGAACTGATCTGGCTGACCTTGATGCCCGGCGCCGGCTCGATCTCGAAGCGGGTGATGACCGGGCCGGGGTTGGCGCCGACCACCTGTGCATCGATGCGGAAGTCCTTGAGCTTGAACTCGATCTGCCGCGACAGCGCGTCGAGGGTGTCCTTGTCATAGCCCACGGGTTGCGGCTTGGGATCATCCAGCAGGGCCAGCGGCGGCAGGTCCGAGCCGTCGCCATTGACGCCACGGAACATCGGGATCTGGTTGTCGCGCTTGGCCCGGTCGCTCTTTTCGATCACCGGCTCCGGGCGCGGCTCGATCTTCACCGGCTCGCGCTTGGCGCGCACTTCGGCATCGGCCTTGCGCACTTCCTGGCGTTCCTCGCGAAGAACGCGGGTCTGCTGCCATTCGGTGGCCTGCTCCTTCTTGCGCTCCAGCAACGGTGCCAGCGACATCACGCCGCGACCGATCTTCTCCATCACCACGAACCAGGACAGGCCCGTGGCCAGAGTGATCGAGGCCAGCAGCAACACCAGCACGAACAGGTTAGCGCCCAGCGCACCAAAGCCCACGCTGAGCGAATTGCCGACCAGCTTGCCGAGGATGCCGCCGGCACTGGAGACATCGCCACTGAACAGGCGCACGTGCAGGAAGCCGGTGCCGGCGATCAGGAAGCCGACCAGGCCGACCAGCCGCAACGCGGGGTCCAGATCGTTCTCGCCCTTGCTCTCACGCTTGAGGCCGAACATTGCGATCCAGGCCAGCGCGCCCAGCACCACCGGCAGCAGGAAAGCGATGTAGCCGAACAGCTGCAGCAGCACGTCGGCGATCCACGCGCCCGCGCGGCCGCCCATGTTGTGTACCGGCGCAACCACGCTGCCGGTGTGTGACCAGCCCGGGTCCGTCGCTGAATAGGTGAAAAGGCTGGCAGCCAGATACAGCAGCGCCGGCGCGATGGCGATCAGACCCAGGTCGCGCCACAGGCGCTGACGGCGTGGGTTGTCGGTCGTGGCCGCTGCCGCCGAGCGACGCGATGCCTTTTTGTCGTCGGACTTGGAGCGTTCGGGGACCTGCTTCGCCACCTTAGACCATACCTTTGGAATGCGCTGTTAGTGTTTGATAATAAACGAGACGGCGTCAGTTTTCAGTTATCCGTTGCCGCGCAAGCGATGACAGGGCCTGAAACCGCCCGTGGATGGCGCTGTTCTGTTCATCGGCTTGAATCGCCCTGCCCCAGCCGCCACTCTATGACCAGCCAAGGATGCTGTGCAAACATCGCCGCGCCTTGTCCCATCTACCTTTTCGCGAGTCTACATGAGCACCAGCCTGCCCTCCCGCCACCAGCGTCTTGTCATCCTCGGTTCCGGCCCGGCCGGTTGGACCGCTGCCGTCTACGCTGCCCGCGCCAACCTGAAGCCGGTCGTCATCACCGGCCTGCAGCAGGGTGGCCAGCTGATGACCACCACCGAAGTGGACAACTGGCCGGGTGACGCCCATGGCCTGATGGGCCCGGACCTGATGGCGCGCATGCAGGCCCACGCAGAGCGCTTCGAGACCGAGGTCATCTTCGACCACATCCATACCGCGGACCTGTCGCAGCGCCCGTTCAAGCTGATCGGCGACAGCCACGAATACACCTGTGACGCCCTGATCATCTCCACCGGCGCGACCGCCAAGTACCTGGGCATCCCGACCGAAGACGAGTTCAAGGGCCGCGGCGTCTCCGCCTGCGCCACCTGCGACGGCTTCTTCTACCGTGACCAGGACGTGGTCGTGGTCGGCGGCGGCAACACCGCCGTGGAAGAAGCGCTGTACCTGTCCAACATCGCCCGCAAGGTCTATCTGGTCCACCGCCGCGACACCCTGAAGGCGGAAAAGATCATGCAGGACAAGCTGTTCGCCAAGGTTGAAGCCGGCAAGATCGAAACCGTCTGGCACCACCAGGTGGAGGAAGTGCTGGGCAACGAGGCCGGCGTGACCGGCGTGCGCGTGAAGTCGACCCTGGACGGCAGCACCCGCGACATCGATGCCCACGGCTTCTTCGTGGCCATCGGCCACCACCCGAACACCCAGCTGTTCGACGGCCAGCTGACCATGAACAACGGCTACCTGGAAATCCGTTCGGGCCTGGGCGGCAACGCCACCCAGACCTCGGTGGAAGGCGTGTTCGCCGCCGGCGACGTGGCCGACCAGCACTACCGCCAGGCGAYCACTTCGGCCGGCTTCGGCTGCATGGCCGCACTGGACGCAGAGCGTTACCTGGATGCACAGGGCAAGGCCAGCTGAGGCTGGCTTCTGTAGCGTCGAGACAGAGTTGACTTGAAGCGGGCGCGAAAGCGCCCGCTTCAAAGCATTCAACCTGCCGTCGCGGGCTCCACACCGGCAGAGATGATCGGAGCCTCGCTCAACCCGCGCGATGTTCGGATGCACTGCACGACGTGGCGCACAGGTGGCGATTTCACGCCATCGGCGTCCACGACCCGCGTATCCCACAGAATTGGCGCACTCCCGGCGTTCTCGCACCGCAGGGTAATCTGGCTGGGTTTGTCGTCGGGGCTAGTGATGCGAACCTTTCCGTCGCTGCAGGTCCATCCGGGCGGGCAGCCCACGTTCGTGGTGACCAGTTCGATGGGGTACTGCGGATAGCCCTCGAAGGCGACATCCACCTGCTGTGAGCTTCCCTGAGGCAACCGTATTCCCTGGATGGGCTCGGCCTCCAACGGAACGCAGCCCTTGCCTTCGCGGAAGAGCCGGTAGCCCTTCTCAACTCCTTTCATGGAAGCGGCACGGAACACCGGGTCCTGGAGGGCGGCGGCGTCCGCGGCATTTGTGTGAAAAGCCACCTCGACCACTATGGACGGCATGGTTGCGAAGTTGTTTTCACCATGTCCTGCGGCGACGCCATCTCGGGGAACAGGAAAGTCAGCGTAACCCTCCTGTGCGGTGATGAGCTCCCGCATGTAGCACAACGTCAGATCGGCCAGCTGTCGATCCGCTGGCTTGCTTGAATGGTAGAAAACCCTTGACCCACGGGCAACGCCTGGGACATCCGCATTGGTGTGAATGCTGAGCATCCCTGCAACGCCGAGATGATTCGCGTAGTACGGTCGAGCGCGGATGTCATCTGACACCTCCCTGTCGCTCGCAGTACTGTTCGCAAAGTGATTCCAGATATCTGTCCGATCAGGAAGAAGATCCTTGAGATGGTAACGAGCTGACATCTCATACCACGGACGCATTGAATCCGGGTGCGTACCGCCCCCGCCGCGACGCGCACGATGCACGGTCACACCCCCTCGATCTTCCAGCAGCCGTTGCAACTCGTCCGCATATCCGGGCGTAATCAGATCCTCCTGCACGCCATTGCGTACAGGCCGCTGGAATTCCCACCCCATACCGGGGTGCACTCTCAGCAGCCCGTGACTGGCCGAGACAAGAACCTGGCCCCCTGCCTGCCTGGCAGAGCCCTGCTCTTGCGCACTGATGCCGCGAGGAAAGTGTTCCCAGTAGGGCTTTCCCTCGTAAAGAATGACCGTTTCAACTTCGCCTACGCCGGCCTGCGTCGTGTAGGCCTCCAGGGTGTTCCTGATGTGCTGCTCCAGTTCCTCGAGCGAATGATCGTCCTCCGACGGCAGGATTCCAGCCCCGAAGCTGATGACGAGCTTCCTTTGCTGGATATCAACAGAGGCACCAACTGATATGCCCGTGGATCTGGACCTGCGCAACTGGTGGTCATCCAGGATCTTCTGTGCTTGCCGCGTCAATAGAAGATCCAACGCCACATCTGTATCAGCGGCGGGCGGTAAAGGCTGAGTGAGCGCCTGCGGACAGGGTAAGGTGCAGGCAATGATCGACGCCAATCCAATGGGGCGGAACGCGCGCACGAAATTCATATCAGTTCCTTTGAAAGGTTGGGGAGTGCGCCACGCGTGTCGCACGGATCAACACTGCCAAGCCCTCAAAAGGGATGTAATGCTAGGCGTTTCAGATCCGGGAATTCACAATTTCCCTCAGGCCCATCGCGCCTACCAACGCCGCAACAAGCCAATCCTCGCCAGCCTCGAACAGCTCCCCCGAGAATTTTGAGAAAGGCAAGCTGTCCATTCGCGAACACTGAACGGCATCGGCCGTGCCCCCTGCAGTTAGCGGTACCGAGTGATCCAAGGCCGACGCCAATCGGCACCGCGTCACTCCCATCGTGACGGGCGATCAGACCCTCACCCCGGCTGGTTAAACTCAACCCGCGGCGCCGCGACACCGTCATCCCGCACCGCACCTGCCCTATCCTCTTCCCATGCCCACCGCCCGCTTCCTCGACTCCCTGCAGTCCGTTCCCGCCACCGCGTGGGATGCCCTGCACGATGGCCGCAATCCATTCGTCAGCCACGCCTTCCTGTCCGGCCTGGAAACCTACGGCTGCCTGCGCGAGGACTGGGGCTGGCAGCCGCAGCACTTCACCCTCTGGGACGGTGATGCCCTGGTCGGCGCCGTTCCCGGCTACCTGAAGACCAATTCCCACGGTGAATTCGTGTTCGACCACGCCTGGGCCAATGCCTATGCGCGGCACGGACGCGACTACTACCCGAAGTGGCTCGGCGCGGTGCCGTACTCGCCGGTGACTGGCCCGCGCCTGCTGGCCCGTGACGACGCGCAGCGCACCGCCCTGCTGACGGCACTGCGCGACCGGTTGCCCGCGCTGGATGTGTCATCAGCCCACATCAACTTCCACACGGCAGCTGACGAAACGGTCTTCGATGACGACTGGCTGCTGCGCGAGGACATCCAGTTCCAGTGGCATAACCGGGGTGACTGGGTGACGTTCGAAGAGTTCCTGGGCGCGATGGACCACAAACACCGCAAGAACATCCGCCAGGAGCGCGCCAAGGTCGGCCGTCAGGGCATCAGCTTCCGGGTGGTGCATGGCGACGAGGCCACCCGCGCCGATCTGCAGGCGATGTACCGCTTCTACCTGCAGACGTTCCTGGAATACGGCAACGCGCCAGCGCTGACCGAAGCGTTCCTGCGCCATCTGGCGGTTTCACTGGGACGCGGGCTGGTGCTGTTTCTGGCCGAACAGGACGGCGAACCGATTGCCGGCGCGTTGTGCCTGCGCGGTGGCGACACGCTGTACGGCCGCTACTGGGGCGGTGCCACCCTGCCCGGCCTGCACTTCGAGGCCTGCTACTACCAGGGCATCGAGTACTGCCTGCGAGAGGGCGTGGCCCGCTTCGAGCCGGGTGCGCAGGGCGAGCACAAGCTGGCACGCGGCTTCCTGCCCACCATCGTGCGCAGCCGGCACTGGGTGGCCGATGCGGAGTTTGCCGAGGCACTGCAGGACTGGTGCCGGCAGGAGCGGCGGGATGTGCGGCGCTACCAGCAGGAACTGCAGGGGCATGGCCCTTTCCGCGCGGAACCGTAGCGTCGGAGAAGCGTGCCAGCCAAGGTTGGCATCTACCACGGCAATGGCGGGGATGCTGCGCTCAGGTGCACTGCCAGAAGTGCCCGCTCACCCGGCACTTCGCGCACCAGAAGCTGTACAGCATGCCGCCACTTCCCCACAGCACCATGCCTTCATTGGTGGTCGGCAACGTTGAGTCCAGCTGCATCACGAAAGGCATCTGCTCGCCACAATCGATGCACGCCGGGTAGTGCGCGCTCTGCACCCAGCTCGGTGCGCCACCCACCCGCGACAGGTTCTGCCGGTGATTGGACTGGCCCCAGTCCTGCTGCTGCCAGCGATGGCTGTCCATCGCGGCAAGACCCACTTCGGCCTGCAGCAGGTCGCCGCTGTCGGTGGGATTGATCGGCACCTGGCAGTGCTGGCTGGGGTGGCAGCTCGGCATGCCCTCTGCATCGTGCCGATAGAAACGCACGGGCGGGTCTTCCCAGCCACAGCAGTCCAGGCACAGCCCGAGCGTGACCTCACCCTCCGCGTCCGGCTGCAGCGCCGCAGCATCGGACTGCAGCAGACGCTGCAGCGGCGCATGACAGCTGCCGCACAAGGCATCGAGCAGCCCGCCCACGCGCCCGGCGTGAAGCACCTGGCCGCCATTCCAGGTGGGATGCAGCCGCCAGATCCGCTTGCGCCAGGCAGGCTCTTCGTCCACCTGTGCGCGATGCTGTTCGCGTCCGAAGCGCAGGTGCAGCGGTTGCTGGCCATGCAGGCGGCGCAGACGCGGGCCATCGGCCAGGCCCGCCCAGTGCGCCCAGACCTCGGCATCCAGGTCGCTCCAGTCGGCCAGGTAGCCACGGGCGGCGGCATGGGTCTCCGGCTGGGTGGCCAGCAGCACTGCCTTGGCCCGCTCCAGTTCGCGATCGTCGTCCGCCTCGGTCAACCGATGCGCCCAGTCAGTCGCAACCGACGGCGGCAATGCCTGCCAGACCTGCGAGGCCAGCTGGATGTGATCCTCGATGGCGACCTCCAGCAGCGCCTCCCAATCGTCCTGCAGCGTGTGCGGCGCTTGGTAGCTGGCAAACTCCAGCACGCTGGTCAGCAGCTCGCCACGCTCGCCGTCACGATAGCGCCGCCAAGCGTCAATACAGACCGGAGCGACAGCCTCGTCCGGCAGCAGATCCAAGGCCGTGTCGAGGAAGGTGGAGCCGGGTGAGCGGCGATCCAGCGCCTGCAGCAGAAGCGCGCCAAGCGGGGGGCGGTCTTCGCTGGCCAGGGTCAACAGCATGGCCAGGCTGTCATTGCGTGTGCGCGGCGCATCGTGCGCATCGAGGATGGCGGTGATCGGATCGCTCATGCGGGGCTCCTTGCCGGTAGTGCGTGATGGTGCCAGACATCGCGCATCGCCACGACGAATACAATGCCGGCATGACCCGTCAGTTGCCCTGGCGCCTGGCCGATGCGCCGGATGCCCCCTTTCCGCCGGCCGAGACAGCGCTGCGCCAACCCGATGGCCTGCTTGCGGTGGGCGGCGACCTGCATCCGCTGCGCCTGCTCAATGCCTATGCCGGCGGCATCTTTCCGTGGTTCAGTGAAGGCGAGCCGATCCTGTGGTGGTCGCCGGACCCGCGCATGGTGTTCCGTACCGACGGCGTGCACCTGAGCAGCAGGTTCCGCCGGCAGCTGCGCGGCAACTGCTGGGAAGTGACCGCCGATACCGCCTTCAGCCAGGTGATGCGTGCATGCGCCAGCGCGCCCCGCCCCGGCCAGGACGGCACCTGGATCAGCCCGGCGATGGTGGATGCCTACAGCCAGCTGCACGACCTGGGTTTCGCACATTCCTTCGAGGTGTGGGATCGGCAGACGCTGGTCGGCGGCATCTATGGCGTGGCTATCGGCACGATGTTCTTCGGTGAAAGCATGTTCAGTGGCGAAAGTGGCGGCTCCAAGGTGGCGCTGGCCGCACTGGCACGCACGCTTCACGGCTGGGGTTGGCCACTGATCGACGCGCAGGTGGAGAATCCGCATCTGCTGCGCATGGGCGCCGAGCATCTGCCGCGCGCGCCGTTTCTGCAGCAGGTCCGCAGCGCGGTACAGGCGCCGGGCCGGGAAGGCGTCTGGACCCGGCTCGTCGGGCGCGTGCCGGCAGCGGATTTTGCCGGGGAATAACACAATCTTTGCAAGCTGGGCGTTTGACGCGTAAAATGCTGCGCCTTAGGCCCAGCGTGGCCGTTTTCTGAACCGCACAGGACTACATGTCGAAAGACGATTCCATCGAGTTCGAGGGCACCGTCAGCGAGACGCTGCCGAACACCACTTTCCGCGTTCGTCTGGAAAATGGGCACGAAATCATTGCCCACATCTCCGGCCGCATGCGCAAGAACTACATCCGCATCCTCACCGGTGACCGGGTCAAGGTTGAAATGACCCCGTACGACCTGACCAAGGGTCGTATCACCTACCGAATGAAGTAAGCGGCTGGCGCGTTGCGCCACCTCGACAAGGCCAGCCCTGGACGCTGGCCTTTTGTCATGCCTGGAATCCGGCCCTGCCGGACGGCACCCTGACCGAATGCACCGTGACATCGGTCAGCCATGCTTGCGGCAGATTCGCATTCGCAGCGGCGGCGTCATCGTGGCATCCGATCCAGTCCGGATCGCCATCCCCTGCCCCTGCCATGAACGTGACCTCCCTGCCCGCTGGCTTCGCCGCCCTGGTACTCAGCACTGCCGCCCTGATCGCACCCGCCGCCCAGGCCGCCGACACGCCGTCGGCAAGCGCCGGTGACAGCTGCATTGCTTTGAGCGAAGACCAGCAGATCGTCCGCGCCGGCGCTGATCGCGATGTGCTGCTGCGCAATGGTGACCAGCACTACCGCGTGGTGTTCAAAGCCTCCTGCAGCAGCGCCGTGACCTCGCGGCGGCTGGCATTTGAAACCCAGGGCGAAAGCAACCAGCTGTGCGCCGGCTCACGCAGCGTGCTGAAGACCGATCGCGCCAGCTGCACGGTCGAGCGGATCGAACCCCTCGAAGCTGCCGCCTTCCAGCGCATGGCCCGCCAGCGCAGCCGCTGAGGAGCTGACACGACAAGGGCGGCCTGCGCCGCCCTGTCGTTGCTTCCGTTGCCGGGCGCTGCCCGGCACATCCTTACTCCACCGTGGCCGGCAACAGCCGTTCCGGCTCGGCCTGCGCCTCGACCACCAGTTCGTCGTTGCGCACGTCGATGCTGACCTTGCCGCCGTTGACCAGCTTGCCGAACAGCAGTTCGTCGGCCAGCGGGCGCTTCACCTTGTCCTGCAGCACCCGCGCCATCGGGCGGGCGCCCATCAGCGGGTCGAAACCGTGGTGGGCCAGCCAGTCGCGCGCAGTCGGCGTGGCCGACAGGCTGACGTGCTTCTCCTGCAGCAGCATCTCCAGTTCGATCAGGAACTTGTCCACCACGCGCAGGATGTGTTCGAAGCCCAGCGGCTGGAACTGCACCACCGCATCGAGGCGGTTGCGGAATTCCGGGGTGAACGCACGACGGATGGTCTCCATCGCATCGGTGGCGTGGTCCTGCTTGGTGAAACCGATCGAGCGCCGCGAGGCCTGCGCCGCGCCGGCATTGGTGGTCATCACCAGCACCACGTTCTTGAAGTTGGCTTCGCGGCCGTTGGTGTCGGTCAGCACGCCACGGTCCATCACCTGCAACAGGATGTTGAAGATGTCCGGGTGCGCCTTCTCGATTTCATCCAGCAGCAGCACGCAGTGCGGCGTCTTGACGATCTTCTCGGTCAGCAGGCCACCCTGGTCGAAGCCGACATAGCCCGGGGGCGCACCGATCAGGCGGCTGATCGAATGCGGCTCCATGTATTCGGACATGTCGAAACGGACCAGTTCGATGCCCAGCTGCAGCGCCAGCTGCTTGGTCACCTCGGTCTTGCCGACACCGGTGGGGCCGGCGAACAGGAAGTTGCCGATCGGCTTTTCCGGATTGCCCAGGCCCGAGCGTGCCAGCTTGATGGCCGACGCCAGGGTGCCGATGGCCGGATCCTGGCCGAAGATCACCATCTTCAGGTTGCGCTCCAGGTGCTGCAGCACATCCTTGTCGGTGGCGCTGACCTGCTTGGCCGGGATGCGCGCCATCTTGGCGACGATGGCCTCGACCTCCTCGACGTCGATCAACTCCTTGCGCTGGCCTTCCGGCATCAGGCGCTGGCGGGCACCGGCCTCATCGATCACGTCGATGGCCTTGTCCGGCAGCAGGCGATCGGCGATGTGCTTGACCGACAGGTCGACGGCGGCCTGCAGCGCTTCATCGGCGTAGGTGACGCCGTGGTGGGCTTCGTACTTGGACTTCAGGCCCTGCAGGATCTCGTAGGTTTCGCCCACGGTCGGCTCGACGATGTCGATCTTCTGGAAGCGACGGGCCAGCGCCCGGTCCTTCTCGAAGATGCCGCGGTATTCCTGGAAGGTGGTCGAGCCGATGCAGCGCAGCTCGCCCGACGCCAGTGCCGGCTTGATCAGGTTGGAGGCGTCCATGGTGCCGCCCGACGCCGAACCGGCGCCGATGATGGTATGGATCTCGTCGATGAACAGCACCGCATTGGGCACCTTCTTCAACGCGGTCAGCACGCCCTTCAGGCGCTTTTCGAAGTCGCCACGGTATTTGGTACCGGCCACCAGCGCGCCGAGATCGAGCGAATAGATGACCGCATCGGCCAGCACGTCCGGCACCGAACCCTCAACGATGCGTCGGGCCAGGCCCTCGGCAATCGCGGTCTTGCCGACGCCGGCCTCGCCCACGTACAGCGGGTTGTTCTTGCGGCGGCGGCACAGGACCTGGATGGTGCGCTCGATCTCGTCGGCACGGCCGACCAGCGGGTCGATGCGACCGGCACGGGCCTGCTCGTTGAGGTTGCTGGCGAACTCGGTCAGGGCATCGCCCTTGGGCTCGCCTTCGCCCCCCTCCATGCGGCCCTCGCCCTCGGAGGAGGACGGCTGCTCGCCTTCCTCGCCCAGCTTGGCGATGCCGTGGGACAGGTAATTGACCACATCCAGCCGGGTGACATCCTGCTGGTTGAGGTAATAGACCGCGTGGGAGTCCTTCTCGCCGAAGATGGCAACCAGCACGTTGGCGCCGGTGACCTCCTTCTTGCCGGAGGACTGCACGTGGTACACGGCCCGCTGCAGCACGCGCTGGAAGCCCAGCGTGGGCTGGGTATCGCGGCCGTCATCTTCGGCCAGGCGGGACACGGAGGCCTCGATGGCCTGCTCCAGCTCCTGGCGCAGGCGGTCGGCGTCGGCGCCACAAGCCTTCAGTACGGCCTGGGCGGACGGGTTGTCGAGCAGTGCCAACAGCAGGTGTTCGACCGTCATGAACTCATGTCGGGCCTCACGGGCGCGCTTGTAGCACTGGCCGATGGTGTGTTCGAGGTCTTTGCTGAACATGGATTACTCCGGCGGCAGTTGGAGACAATATGCGGCCTGACTACACGATTTCCATCACCCTAGCGGATTGCGACGTTCAGATGGCGTTAGCACTACCAAACGCTTGATCATCGTTCACTCCAGGACAGCCCACCCACATGAGCGAACCCTACCTGAGCCGCTGGCGATTGCGACGTGATGGTCCTTCGATCCGTACCCCCCATGCCCGGCTCTGGCCGGTGCTGACCGCCTCTGGCGAGGCGGCCATGTTGAAGGTGAGCACGGAGACAGAGGAACAGAACGGCCATCGCCTGCTGCGCTGGTGGAACGGCGACGGTGCCGCACGCCTGCTGGCCCACGAGGGGCCGGCGATCCTGATCGAACGGGCGCACGGCGATTCGCTGCGGCAACGCTCGATCAAGGGCGAGGACGACGCCTGCACCATGATCCTGTGCCAGGTCCTGCAGCAGCTGCACCGGCCACGGAGCGCGCCACCAGAAGATCTGGTCTGCCTGCGTAGATGGTTCGCCGATCTGCTGCAACCAAGGGCACCGCTGCCGCCATTGCTGGAACAGTGCAGATCGCTGGCGATGGCACTGCTGGAGGACGAGCAGGAGATGCGGCCCCTGCATGGCGACCTGCACCACGACAACGTGCTGGATTTCGGCGCACGGGGCTGGCTGGCGATCGACCCGAAGCGGTTGCTGGGCGACCGCGCGTTCGACTACACCACGATGTTCAGCAACCCGGACCTGTGCGGGCCGGGCATCCATGTGGCAACACGGCCCGAGCGCTTCCATGCCCGGGTGGAACAGGTCTGCCGGCTGGCCGATCTCGAGCGCACGCGGCTGCTGCGCTGGATCGCGGCCAGTGCCGGCCTGTCAGCGGTGTGGTTCAGGGATGATGGTGACCCGGCCGACATCGATGAGGCGGTGGCCGTGATGGCCCTGCAGGCGCTGGCGGAGGCGTGACGCGAACCTGGCAGGTGCCCACCCTGGTGGGCACGCCGTGCCAGGATCAGGCCTTCTCCATCGTGCACAGCAGCGGGTGCTGGTTCATCCGCGCGTACTCGTTGACCTGGGCCACCTTGGTTTCGGCCACTTCGCGGGTGAACACACCGCAGACGCCACGGCCACGGGTGTGGACGTGCAGCATCACCTGGGTGGCCTTGTCCAGATCCATGTTGAAGAACTGCTGCAGGACGTCCACGACGAAATCCATCGGGGAGTAGTCGTCATTGAGCAGCATGACCTGATAGAAGGGCGGCGGCGCCACTTCCGGGCGCGCGGGCTCCACGGCAACGCCGTGCTCGTGGTGGGAATCGGGGGCGGACTCGCGAGGCATCTGCCGATTATAAGGGGTGCGACGGCCTTGCGTAGGCCCCGCGTGGAATGGACGGCACGGGCGCCCGCCGTCACAATTGCACCTTCCCACACACTTGGTTTCACAGGATCTTCATGAAAAGGACCCTTCTCTCCGCTCTGCTGATCGCCCTGGCTGCCGCGRGCACCGCTGGCGCTGCGACCACCACTGACAGCACGAAGGCCGACAAGGCCGTTGCCCGTCACCTGGAAAAGCTGGGTTACACCTACGAGGTCGATGAAGACGGCGATTACCAGATGGTGTTCGATGTCGAAGGCGATCGCACCCAGATCGTCTATGTGCGCTCGTCGGTGGAAGACTTCGGTACCCACAACATCCGCGAGATCTGGTCGCCGGGCTACACCTCGCAGACCAAGCAGTTCCCGGTGGCCGTGGCCAACCGCCTGCTGGAAGATTCGCAGGACGCCAAGATGGGCGGCTGGGTGAAGCAGGAGTCGACCGCGATGTTCGTGGTGAAGATCGATGCCGACGCCACCTCCGACCAGCTCAGCGACGCCATCGATGCGGCCATCCGCACCGCCGACGCGATGGAGCTGGAGCTGACCAAGAAGGACGATCTCTGAGTTGAACACCTCGCCGGACCCGCGCTGGGCACCGCATGCAACCGTCGCCACCGTGGTGGTCGACGGCGGCAGGGTGCTACTGGTGGAAGAAACCATCGAGGGCCGGCAGGTGCTGAACCAGCCGGCCGGGCATCTGGAGCCGGGTGAAAGCCTGGCCGAGGCCGCCCTGCGCGAGACCGTCGAGGAAACCGGCTGGACGGTGGAACTGACCGCCTTCATCGGCTGCTACCAGTGGACCGCCGGTGACGGCACCCCGTTCCTGCGCTTCTGTTATGCCGCGCGCCCGGTCTCGCACGACCCGGCGCGGCCGCTGGATGCCGGCATCGATCGGGCGYTGTGGATGACCCCGGCCGAACTGCAGGCCGCCGCCGGACGCCAGCGCAGCCCGCTGGTCTGGCAGGTGCTGGCCGACTACCTGGCCGGCCAGCGCTATCCGCTTGCACTGGTCCGGGAGGTCGCATGAGCAGCCCACGGGTGATGGTTGGCGTGTCTGGCGGCGTGGATTCTTCCGTGGCTGCTTGGCGCCTGGTGCAGCAGGGCGAGGCCGTGGCCGGTCTGTTCATGCAGAACTGGGCCGACGACGGCAGCGGTGACTGCCGCGCCGAGGACGACCGCCGCGACGCGGTAGCGGTCTGCGGACTGCTGGGCATTCCGTTCCAYTTCCGCGATTTCTCCWMCGAATACTGGSAGGGCGTGTTCGMGCACTTCCTGGCCGAATACGCCGCCGGCCGCACSCCCAAYCCGGACGTGCTGTGCAACCGCGAAGTGAAGTTCAAGCACTTCCTCGAYGCGGCCCGCGAACTGGGCGCCGAGCGGATCGCCACCGGCCATTACGCACGCATTGCCCAGCGCGGCCATCAGTGGCTGCTGCTGCGTGGCGCCGACCGTTCCAAGGACCAGAGTTACTTCCTGCACCAGCTGGGRCAGGAGCAGCTGGCGGCCACCCTGTTCCCGATTGGTGACCTGGAAAAGAGCGACCTGCGCCGGATTGCCCGCGACGTCAGCCTGCCGACCCACGCCAAGAAGGATTCCACCGGCATCTGCTTCATCGGCGAGCGCGATTTCCGTGAGTTCCTTGGGCGCTACCTGCCGGCCAAGGCCGGGCAGATCCTCGATCCCAGCGATGGCAGCGTGATCGCCGAACATCCTGGCGTCTTCTATTTCACCCTGGGCCAGCGCGAAGGCCTGAACATCGGCGGCGTGCGCGGCCGCCCTGCCGCGCCCTGGTATGTGGTCGGCAAGGACGTGGCCAGCAACGTGCTGTACGTGGACCAGGACCGTGACAGCCCATGGATGCTGTCCAACAGGCTGCGCTCGGAGACCGCGCACTGGATTGCCGGCGCACCACCGGCACGGCATTTTGAATGCGCCGCGCAGACCCGCTACCGCCAGCCCGATGAGCCGTGCAGCGTGGACGTGCTGGACGACGGCAGCGTGCAGGTCACCTTCGCCCGGCCGCAGCGTGCAGTCACCCCCGGGCAATCCCTGGTGCTGTATGACGGTGAGGTCTGCCTGGGTGGCGCGGTGATCGCCGCCACCGACGCGCCGCTGGAACAGCGCCTGCGCACCACCCCTTCTCCTTTTGAGGTAATCGCTGCATGAGTTTCACTGTCGACGACCGCGTTCTGGCTTTGGCCGGCATTGCCCAGGCCCTGCAGCAGGTACGCCGTATCGCCGATACCGGCCACTCCGACGCCGCTGCCGTGCGCACTGCCGTGGACAGCGTGTTCCGCATCGATGCGTCCTCGCCGCAGGCGGTTTTTGGCGATCGGCACGCCCTGAAATCCGGCCTGCGCCTGCTGCACAATTATTTCCGCAGCCAGGGCCAGGACCCGATCCTGCCCAAGCTGGCCCTGTCGGTACTGCAGCTGGAGCGCCGCTTCGTGCAGGACGGCGCCACCGTGAACAAGGTCGCCTCGGGTATCGAGCGCGCCCAGCGCCAGGCCACCGAGCTGGGTGACAGCGGCCACCCGGATGTTCTGGCCGCSCTGGGCGGCCTGTATGCAGACACCATCAGCCACCTCAAGCCGCGGGTCATGGTGCAGGGCAACCCGCATTACCTGGGCCAGGCCGGCGTGGTGGCCGAGATCCGCGCGCTGCTGCTGGCCGCCGTGCGCGCCGCCGTACTGTGGCGGCAGCTGGGTGGCAGTTACTGGGACTTCCTGCTCAGCCGCAAGGCGATGGTCGAGGCCGATGCCCGGCGGACGGCGCCAGAAATCCGGCGCATTCAGTGAGCACATCGACGTTAAAGAGAAAGGGGGTACGGCCGATACATCCTCCGTGCACCTCCCGAGAACGTCCATGTACTCACGCATTTTCATCCGTCTGGCCGCCCCCCTGGCTCTGACCCTGCTGCTCCCCTTCGCCATCGGTTTCGAATGGCCGGTTGCCCTGCGTTGGGCGATCCTGACCACGATGACGCTGAGCTGGCTCGGCTTTGCGTGGTGGACCGCCCGCGCCCAGGCGCACCGTTCCCCGGAACATGCCCGTGTCCTGCGTGAGCAGGACCAGCTGCTGACCGAACTGCGCAACTTCGTCGGCAACGAGATCGACGGTTCGCGTGGCGAAGTGGAACGCGCCCGCGACCTGATCCGCCAGGCCGTCTCCAGCCTCGGCGGCAGCTTCGATGCCATGAACCGCAAGTCGCGCCAGCAGAGCCAGGCCCTGTCACGCATCGTCGACCGCGCCGGTGACGAAGGCGGCGCCGGCCTCGACGTTGCCCGTTTCGCCCAGCACGCCAGCCACCGCATGGAACAGCTGGTGGAAGCGCTGGAGCAGGTCAGCGGCCAGAGCAGCACCACCGTGCAGCACATCGACCAGATGGCGCAGCACCTGGATGGCATCTTCGCGCTGCTGGAAGACGTCAAGTCGATTGCCGACCAGACCAACCTGCTGGCCCTGAACGCTGCCATCGAAGCTGCGCGTGCCGGTGAAGCCGGTCGCGGTTTCGCCGTGGTTGCCGACGAGGTCCGCAACCTGTCCGAGCGTTCGACCACCTTCAACGAGCAGATCCGCAAGCTGGCGCACAGCTCCAAGGATGCCATCGCCAAGGTCCGCGAGACGGTTTCGCACATGGCCTCGCGCGATATGGACCGCTCCCGTGAAGCGCGCCAGGAAGCGGCGGCGATGCTGGACAACGTGGCGCAGATCAACGCTTCGCTGGGTGACGGCATGCGCGAAGTGTCCGACTGCGCGCGCTCGATCGACGGCAGCGTGGCCGAAGCCGTGCGTGCCCTGCAGTTCGAGGACATCGCCACCCAGGCCCTGGGCGGCGTGCATACCCACCTGGACCGCCTGACCGCGATCAATCGCGAAGCGGTGGCCCTGCAGGAACTGCTGCATCGCAATGGCGGCGTGTTCGACGAAGAAATCGCCTCTGCCCTGCAGCGCACCGGCAACCGCCTGCGCGAACTGCGCAGCGAATGGGAGCGCCCGCCGCACAAGCCGGTTGCCCAGCAGAGCATGGGCGCCGGTACGGTCGAGCTGTTCTGATCCTGATGTCCGCTGCCCCGTCCGGCAGCGTGCGAGGCCCCGGTTCTGCCGGGGCCTTTGCGTGTGACCCGCCTTTGGATGCATCCTGCAAGCGCACCATGACCCTGATCCGCGCCCTGCCCCCGATCAACGAGAACGAGCGCCCGCGCAATGCGGGCGTACGTGAGCAGCTGCGCCAGCTGGAAGAGGTGGCCCGCGAAGAAATCCAGGAGCTGCAGAAACTGGCCGACGCGCGCCCTGCCCCACCGGCAGCCGGCGATGACGTGCTGGGCCTGGCGTGGGACCTGGGGCTGGATGGCAGTGCCTTGAAGTAGATCCACGCCATGCGTGGATGCAACTGCCCACGTGGCATGATGCGCCGGTCCCGTTCATGGAAGACCGATGGCCATCGCCCTGATCGCATTGCTGCTGATCGAACTCCTGCTGCTGGCCCTCTGGGCGCCGTTCTTCTTCCGCACCGGCATCGTGCTGTTCAACCARCGMATCGCYGCTACGCCGGCAGAGCTGGCSCAGCTTTCRCTGGCCGGTCTGGAGCATGACCTGCCGCCCGATACCTGGCTTTGCCTGGTGTTCCGCGCGCTGCCGGACGGCAGCATCGCCTTTCGCGAGAGCTTCGTGCCGAGCGTTGGCCGTCGCTACTTTCCGCTGATGCGCGGGCGGGTGATGATCGATGCACGGCGCAGGGAGGTGCGGGTGATCGGGCTGTGCAGCTGGTTCGCGCTGGGCCTGACACTGATGCTGGTGCCGGTCATCCTCGTCCGACCCGCTGCGTGGCCGATGCTGGTGGCCCTGGTGCTGTTCTACATAGGCTATTTCATCCAGCGCCGACGCTATGTAGAGGTGGTCGAAGCGGTACGCGCACGACTTCGCTCCGAATTTCCGCAGCGCTTGGTTGCCGCGTCGCAGTAGATCCACGCCATGCGTGGATGGCCGCGAGTGCAGGCATCAGTGCCGACCAACGGTCGGCACCCACCCAGGCTTGCCCAGAAGTAGATCCACGCCATGCGTGGATAAGTATGTCAGCGCGCCAGCATCACTTCGCTGGCGGCATCGGTGCGGCCTGGGGCGAGGTGCTGCTGGCGCAGCCACTGCGCCAGGTCGCGCGGTGTGAGCGGGCGCGAGTACAGGTAGCCCTGGATCTCGTCGCAGCCCTGGCGGCGCAGCATGTCCTCTTCCTGGTGCGTTTCCACGCCCTCGGCCACCACCTTCATGCCCAGTGCGTGGCCAAGATGGACGATGGCCTGGGTCACCTCGGCGGTGCCCGAGTCATGCAGCATGCCCTGCACGAAGCTGCGGTCGATCTTCAGGCGGCCGACCGGGAAACGGTTGAGGTAATTGAGGTTGGAGAAGCCGGTACCGAAGTCGTCCACTGCCAGCGGCACGCCGTGCCGTTCCAGCACATCGAAGCAGTGGCGCAGGATGTCGGTGTCACGGATCAACGCCGATTCGGTCAGCTCCAGCTCCAGCCGCTGCGGCGGCCAGCCGTGCGCGTGGCAGATCTCGATCACGCGCTCGGCAAAGCCACGATCGCGCAACTGCACTGCCGACACGTTGACGGCAATGCGCTCGAAATGCAGGCCAGCACGATCCCACGCGGCTGCCTGGCGACAGGCTTCGGACAATACCCAGTCGCCGATGCGGACGATTTCGCCGCACTTTTCGGCGATCGGAATGAATTCTGCCGGGCTGCAGTAGCCGATGCCCGGGCGATGCCAGCGCAGCAACGCCTCGATWGCSGGGGGCTCGCCGTGATGGGCGTGCAGCAGTGGCTGATAGGCCAGGCTGAACTCGTCGCGCTCGATGGCGCCGTGCAGGCCGTGCTCGATCTCCAGCCGGCGCTGGATCCGCGCCAGCGCGTCCTGGCTGTAATACTGATAGGTATTGCGACCAGCTTCCTTGGCCGCGTACATCGCCGCGTCGGCAGCGCGCAGCAGCGAATCGAAGTCGGTCTGGCTCTCGCCGAGCATGGCGATGCCCACGCTGGCGCCCACTTTCAAGGTGGTGTCGCCACGACGCAGCGGCTCGGCCAGCGAATTGATCAGCTTGCGCGCCACGTGCCCGGCATCTTCCGGTTCGGCCAGGTCGCGCAGCACCACGATGAACTCGTCGCCGCTGAAGCGGCCGAACAGGTCGTTGTTGCGCAGGTTCTGGTGCAGCCGGGTCGCGGCGGCCTTCAGCAGCGCATCGCCAGTGGCGTGGCCGAAGCTGTCATTGATGTTCTTGAAGCCGTCCAGGTCGATGAACAGCATCGCCAGCGAGGTGCCGCGATCGCGCGCTTCCTCGATGGCTTCGGAGGTCTGCTCGCCCAGCAGCACCCGGTTGGGCAGTCCGGTCAGCAGGTCGTAGTGGGCAAGCAGTTCAATCCGCTCGTTCGCTTCGCGCTCGCGTGTGATGTCACGGAACAGGACCACAAAGCGCGGCGGCAGGCCATCACGACGGTCCAGTTCGATCAGCACCTGCACCCATACGCGCAACCCCGACTGGCGGTAGAAGCACAGATCCAGCTGCTCCGGCAGGCCGCCACCGGCAATGCGCCCCAGCGCGGCTTCAAACGCCGCGCGCGAATCCTCGGCATACAACGCGAGCGCCTGGTCGAGGGTGATCGGTTCCTTGCGCAGGCCGTGGATGCGATAGCACTCCTCGGTCCATTGCATGTTGCGCGTCGCCACTTCGATCTCGCAACCACCGATGCGCCCCAGCGCGGACACGCGGTTGAGCAGCTCGGTACGCCAGCGGATGAGGGCATCGGTCTGATGCTGTTCGGTGATGTTCTGCACCTGCCCCAGCAGGCGCTTGGGCTGCCCGTCCATGTCCAGCAACGGTTGCATCCACAACCGCAGATGCTGCGAGGGTTCGTTGCCGCGGGTCAGTTCCAGTTCGAGGTTGGCGGCCCGGCCATCGCGCCACAGGCGGCGCCAGGCCGCACGCAGTGCACCACGTGAGCGCGGGTGCAGCTGCTTGAGCCAGCGTCGCTGCCCAGGGATGCTGTCCTGCCGCAGCGCCAGCAGCGAGCGCAGTTCCGGCGACCACCAGAATTGCCGGCTGTGCGGATCGAACGACCAGCTGCCCATGCTGGCGATGCGCTGGGCTTCGCGCAGATGCAGTTGTTGCTCCTGCAGCAGGGCTTCCAGCTGCTTCTGCTGCTCGATGTCGGTATGGGTGCCGACCATGCGCAGCGGCTGGCCGTCGGCGGTACGGGCCACCACCCGGCCGCGGTCCAGCACCCATCGCCACTGGCCATCGGCCTGGCGGAAGCGGAACTGGGCACTGTACTGCTCACTGTCACCGTGCAGGTGTTCATCCAGCGCGGCGCGCACCTGGGTGATGTCGTCGGCGTGCACGCGCGCCAGTATCTGCGTGGCCGTTTCCTCACCCAGTGCGGGCGTGCGCGCCACCCGGTCGCTGGGGATGTCCCAGTCCCACAGGCTGTGGCCGGCGCTGTCCAGTGCAAGTTCCCAGCGACCGCCACCATCAACCGGCACCGGCTCGGGCACGCTGAGGGTGAAGGCGAGCAGGTTGCCGCTGCCGTCATGCACGGCGCGCAGGTGGCCATCGTAGTGGCCGCGCGGGCCGCCCGGCAGCGTGCACGCGACGATGCCACCGTCGGCGGCCAGCAGGCGCAGGTCTTCCAGCATCGGCGCGTAGGCGGCCACCGTGGCCGGCAGGCCATGCTCGCGCGCAGCCGGATTGGCCGCGAGCGGGCGCCCGCTGCGGTCGACGATGACCAGCGCCGAGGCGAGCGGATGCTGCAGCAGGCTGGCGATGATCCCTTGGTCCACGCGATCTTGCTCCGGATGAAACGCCCGACAGCGGGGCACGCAGTGGTTAACGGCGCCTGCGGCGGATAATTGAGTGGCCAGGGCACAGCTGCGCGGTAAGATGGCCCGCACCCCTTCTCCCTGCCCGCCTCCCTGCCCTGTCCATGCCCGTAGAACCGACCGGCACCGCCCCTGTTCCCGACCCGCGGATGGCGCAGGCGCTGGGGCGCGACCGTCGGCGCATCGTGCTGAGCTACCTGGCGATGGCGCTGGCCTGGATGATCGCCACCGACGGCGCGGTGACCGCGCTGGTGCCCGACCCGCAGCAGGCGGCGCTCTGGCAGAGCATGAAGGGCGCGTTCTTCGCTTTGGCCAGCGCCGGCCTGCTGTACCTGCTGCTGCGGCCGCTGGCCGAGCACGTGCTGCACACCCATGCCCGCCTGCAGGCCTCCGAACTGCGCCTGCGGCAGATGTTCGAGGGCAACCCGGGCCCGATCCTGGTGTATGACCTGGACAGCCTGGCCATCCTCGATGCCAATCCGGCCGCCTGCAGCACCTTCGGCTGGGACCGCGAGGCGCTTCTGGCGCAGACCATCGACGTGCTCTGGCCACCCGGCCAGGACCAGGCGTTGCAGACCAAGCTGGAGGAGATCCGCGGCGCGCCCGAGCAGCTGTGCATCCTGCGCGCGCAGTTGCAGCTGCGTGATGGCAGCCTGCGGCAGATGGAACTGCGTTCGAACGCGATCGACTACGACGGCCACACTGYGCGCCTGCTGATCGCCATCGACCGCACCGCTGAAGACCTGGCCCAACTGCGGCGCGACCAGGCATTGGCCCGCGTGGAAGAAGCCCACGAGTTGGCCCGGATCGGCGCGTGGGAGCTGGACCCGTCCACCGGCCAGGGCCGTTACTCCAACCAGGTCTATCGCCTGCTGGGCCGTCGCCCGCCCGAGGCGCGACGCTGGCACCGTTTCGACGAGCTGCTGGTGGCAGCCGACCCGGCCACGGCCGCACAGACCGACCAGGTGCTGGCCGAGCTGTGCTCGGGTGAGCAGGTGCAGGTGGACGTGCTGCTGCCGGTACTGGCAATGGATGGCCGTGCGCTGATGGTGCACCTGCGCGCCGCCAGCGGCGTGGATGAAGCCGGACGTGACCGGATACTGGGCACGTTGCAGGACGTGACCGAGCGTGAGCAGTCGCGGCGCCTGCTGCGCGAACGCGAAGAGCAGTTCCGCGAGCTGGTGCGGGTGCTGCCCGATGGCGTGGTGATCCTGTCCGACGAACATGTGCTGTATGCCAATGCGTGGGCGGCCGGCCTGTTCGGCTACGGCAGCCACACGCTGCTGGGCGAGCCGCTGTCGGCCCTGGTGGCAGGCGGCGACCTGGCCCGGATGCGCGCGCAGATGCGCGCCGGGCAGCCGCAGCACAGCCCGGGCCACAGCAGCGTGGTGGCCATGCAGCGCGCCGATGGCCGCAGCTTCCAGGCTGGCATTGCGGTGGGCGACGTGCGCTACGGCGGCCGCGACTGCAAGCTGCTGATCGTGCGCGACCTGAGTGAATCCGAACAGACCCGAAGCGCGCTGGAGACCAGCAACCGCGAGCTGCAGGCGATGGCCGGCCGCCTGTTCTCGCTGCAGGAAGACGAGCGCCGGGCGATCTCGCGCGACCTGCACGATGACATCGGCCAGGCGATCACCGCGATCAAGCTGTCGGCCTATGCGGCGCAGGACGAGGACGATGCGCAGCGGCGCGGCGAGGACCTGGCGCAGATCGTCAGCCTGGCCGATACCACCGTTGCCAAGCTGCGCGACATCTCCACCCTGCTGCGGCCGCCGCAGCTGGATGCGCTGGGCCTGGAAGCGGCATTGAGCTGGCAGGCACGCGTGCTGTTCCGCTCGTCCACCGTCGAGCTGCAGGCCGAGATCGAATCGCTGCCCACGCGCCCGGACAACAGCATCGAGCAGGCCTGTTTCCGCATCGCCCAGGAAAGCCTGACCAATGCGCTGCGCCACGCGCGCGCCAGCCAGGTGGTGCTGCAGCTGCGCGATGTCGACCAGCGCGGGCTGCACCTGATGATCCGTGACGATGGCGAAGGGTTCGACCCCGATGGCCCGCGCGGACTGGGCCTGATCGTGATGCGCGAGCGTGCGCAGAGCGTGGGCGGCCACGTGCGGATCGAGTCGGCGCATGGCGCCGGTACCCTCGTCGATGTCCACCTTCCTTACCAGGCCGCTGTTACGGCGGCCGTCGAGTCAGCGGAATACTGAGCCCATGTGGAACCCCAACCTGCCCCCGGTCAGCATCGATGATGCACCTGATCGCCTCGGCGCCGGCAACCCCGAGCTGCAGGCGATGGTCGCCGAAGCCGCCTCCGGAGGTACCCCGCTGATGCTGATGCATGTGGACATCGACCACTTCGCCTCGGTCAACGAGAACATGAGCGCGGAGGTTGGCGACCAGGCCCTGGTGCTGGTGGCCCAGCGCCTGCAGTCCTACCTGCGCGGACGCGGCATGCTGTGGCGGCATGGCAGCGATGAGTTCCTGATTGCCGTGCCGCGCACCGCCGATCTGCCCCTGGCCGAGGATTTCGCCGAAGAGATCCGCCAGCAGATGGAACTGCCGCTGTCGGTACTGCCCTATACGCTGTTCATGACCGGCAAGCTGGGCGTGAGCCTGTGCCCGGAGCACGCCAGCAATGCCTCACGCCTGCTCGACCATGCCGAGGATGCGCTGTACCAGGCCGCCCGCGAAGGCGGCAATGCGGTGCGCATCCATGCGGTGGACACGCCGCCGAGCGCGCACAGCGAGAGCATCATCGCGCGGCAGATCGTCGATGCCATTCCCAACGGCGAACTGAAGCTGCGTTACCAGCCCCTGGTCAGTGCCCGCGATGGCCATGTGGTGGGCATGGAGGCGCTGCTGCGCTGGCAGTCGCCGACCCTGGGCATGCTGGTACCGGAGCGTTTCATGCGCACCGCCGAGCGCCTGGGCATCATCGTGCAGATTGGTACGTGGGTGCTGGAGGGTGCATTGAAGCAGGCCCGGCTGTGGCGCGACCAGGGCTTTGATGACTTCACCATCGCGGTGAATGTGTCCACCCTGCAGCTGCTGCGCCCGAATTTCTTTGCCGAAGTGATGGGCGTGATCCAGGCGTCCGGCGTGCCGGCGCAGATGCTGACACTGGAAATCAACGAAAGCGCGCTGACCAACAACGTCAACTTCGTCCACGAAACGCTGGCCAACCTGCGCAACGAAGGCATCAGCCTGAGCTTGGACAACTTCGGCACCGGCGATTCGAGCCTGAGCGCGCTGGTGCGCTACCCGGTGGACAAGCTGAAGATCGACCGCAGTTTCATCAAGAGCGCCCCGGCCGGCAACCGTGAAGCGGCGATCGCACGCGCGATCATTGCGATGGGCCATCAGCTGGGTATGACGGTGATCGCCAACGGCGTGGAATCGCAGGCACAGCTGGGTTTCCTGCGCCGCAACGACTGCGACGTGTTCCAGGGCTACCTGTTCGGCGAACCGATGTCCGCCGATGCCGCCGGCATGACCCTGCGCCGCCGCTACCTGCGTCCCGAAGCGTTCGCCGAAACCCGGYCGGACCGCACCCTGCTGCTGCTGGATGACGAGGAGAACGTACTGCGCTCGCTGGTGCGCCTGTTCCGCCGCGATGGGTACCGCATCCTGGCGGCAGGCAACGTGCGCGATGCGTTCGATCTGCTGGCCATCAACGACGTGCAGGTGATCCTGTCCGACCAGCGCATGAGCGACATGAGCGGCACCGAGTTCCTGGGCCGGGTGAAGATGCTGTACCCGGACACGATCCGGCTGGTGCTGTCCGGCTACACCGACCTCAACACGGTGACCGATGCGATCAACCGCGGTGCGATCTACCGGTTCCTGACCAAGCCGTGGAACGACGACGAGCTGCGCAAGCACATCCACCAGGCCTTCCGCACGTACGAGGAACAGCGGCGCAGCAACGGTGGCCTGGCGGCTGTCGAGCCGGCCGACGGCGGTGAGGATCGTTCGCCGCTGCGCTGAACCCCGCACACGGGTAGTGCCGGCCGCTGGCCGGCAGATGCGGGGTTTCCAGGTTCATCGGGTTGCCGGCCAGCGGCCGGCACTACCGTGC